>SLIS01000191.1 GCA_007135505.1 Halovivax sp. | reverse complement strand
CGAGACGGCCTCTGATTCGTACGTCGGTGCCGTGTATCGAGACTCGAGTTCGAGCAGCAACTGGTCGAACGACTCCTGAAACGATTCGAACGCATCTTCGGGATCGATTGCGACTACGGTCAACGGTCTCGACTCCCGTATCTCGACGAGCCCGCGGTCGTCCAGGCTTCGAACGGTGTCGTACACGCGGGGCTGGGGGATGTCCGTCCGCGTCGCGAGGTCGCTCGCGGTGAGACTCCCGTGCTCTAAAACGGTCAAGTACGCCTCGATCTCGTACTCGCCGAGACTGAACCGCTCTCCGATCGATTCGACGGTACTTCGAGGACGTCATCACGACGTCGACACACGAACTTGCGCTGTCCCTGACGCCGTCGTTACTGTTCAAATTCGAGGACGAACTCGAGAGCGCACGAGCCGGTGGCATCACTATCGATCTCGTCGTCACGCCGGGAACAGCGGCGCCCGATCCGGACGAGTACTCCTACGACCGTCTCGCGACGGCGGTTCGAACTCGACGCGGCGTTACGACACCACTGCTCGCCGTGGCGGACGGCGCGTACTCGATCTACGCCACCCAGAGCGCCCTTCGCCAGCAGCGAGACCGCTACGCCGTGATTTTCAATCGCTCGGCGCTGGGAAACCTCGTCTCCGGCTTCTTCGATACCGTTCTCTGGCGGACCAGCGATCGGCTCGTCGAATCGACCGACGACGAGCGATCGTTTCCACGAACCTACGCGTCCGTTCGCCGTTGTGTCGAAGCGGTGATCGAACGCGGGGGTGAGTGGTACGCGACGGTCGACGGTCGCGACGTGGAGACGGGCGAACAGCGACGGGTAAGCGGCCGTGTCTCCGACCTCTCGGTCGAACTGGACCCGAAAATAGCGAGTTTCCGAATCGAGACCGACGACGGGACGATCGCCATCGGTGGCCGCGTCGCAACCGTCGAGGACGTCGAAGCCGGTCGGATTCGAATTGGCCGATCCGAACCGCCGACGTTCTCAGAACCCTGAGGTCGGCGACGGACCAAAGAGGCTCGCCAACGTACAGTAGAGACGTCAGTCGAAAAAACAGCCGCTGGCCGGACGACTCCACCGGCCCAACCGGTGGGCTCTCCCCGATCGAAGGGACCTAGAGGAGATCCGACAACAATGTCAGCTGAACGATCCAGTATTCGAGTCGGGATAGTCGGCCTCGGCAACATCGGCCAGTATCACGCCGAGCGGTTGCTCGATCACGACGTGACGCTCGTCGGCGGCGTCGACATCGACGAAGCGGCCAGAGAACGGTTCGAGCGCCGCTACGGTGTCCAGGCGTTCGATCGAAGTGACCCACTGTACGACGCGATCGACGCAGTTGTCATCACGACCCCGAACGAGTTTCACGAACCCTACGCAGTGGATGCACTCGAACGAGGTATCCACGTGTTGCTAGAGAAACCGCTTGCCAACACGCTCGAAAGCGGTGAACGAATTGCAGCGGCTGCGGCCGAGTCCGATGCGGTCTGTATGATCGGGTTCAACAATCGGTACTCGAACACCGTCGAGTTCGTCAGGAACCGGATCGATCGTGGCGACCTGGGACGGGTAACGCACGTAGAGGCGAACTACGTCCGTCGACGGGGCGTTCCCGGGCGAGGAACCTGGTTCACCCACCGAAAGAGTGCCGGTGGTGGGGCGTTGATCGACCTCGGCGTCCACGCGATCGACCTCGCCCTGTACCTGCTCGAGTATCCCCCACTCAGCGAGGTATCCGGTGTCACCCGCTCGGAATTCGGCCGTCGAGAAGATTACGTCTACCTCGAGATGTGGGGGAGTGACGCCGGCCCATCCGCGTTCGATGTCGAAGATTCGGCGAGCGCGTTCGTTCGGACCGACGACGACCGGACGGTCTCCCTGGAGGTCGCCTGGGCCACGAATCGGCCCGCAACGCACGAGTTCGTGGTACAGGGGACCGAGGCAGCAGCCCGATTCGACCTGCTGGAGAACGACCTGACGCTTCACACGGCGAGTACCGGGGGACCGAACGCACTGGAAGATACGACCGTTCGGACCCGCGATGTCGATACGCACCGGGCCGAACAGGCCGTGTTCCTCGACGCCGTCGCGTCGGGGTCGACACACCCGGAAAACGTCGAACAGGCGCTGGCAGTCCAGCGCGTCGTCGACGCCATCTATCGCTCGAACGATCGCGGGTGCGCCGTCTCTGTTTCCTCGTAATCGGTCAACTCTCGCTCGCATGGCCGTCTCCGGCCGACGCTTCACTTTTATCGCCATCCATGTCGTTGACCCGAGCATGCACCTGGGTGTCCACACGCCGCCGCTCTACGATCGATCGCTCGCCGAAGCGCTCTCGTTCCTGTCCGAACGGGGCGTCTCAGCGGTCGAACCCGGGGTTGGTGGGTTTCCCGGCGACACACACCTCTCGCTGGAGACGCATCTCGACGACGACGCGGCCCAGGACGAACTCCGAGACCGCCTCGACGAACACGACATGTCGATCAGCGCACTCGCGATCCACAACAATCCCCTGCATCCGGACGAGGAACGGTCCTCGACGGCGAAGACGGAGATTCGCGAGGCGATCGCCCTCGCTGCCCAGCTCGACCTGTCCACGATTACCTGTTTCTCCGGATTACCGGCCGGTGGCCCAAACGACGAGATGCCAAACTGGATCACCGCGCCCTGGCCCCCCGAGCACGACGAGGCGCTGTCGTACCAGTGGGATCTCGCCGTCGAGTCCTGGACTGAACTGGCCGCCCACGCCGAGTCACACGATGTCGACGTCGCCATCGAGATGCACCCGAACATGCTGGTCTACGAGCCACACGGACTGATTCGGCTCCGGGAGGCGACGAACGATCGAGTCGGTGCCAACCTGGATCCCTCACACTTCTACTGGCAGGGAATCTCGATACCCGACGCAATTCGCTTTCTCGGCGATTACGACGCGATCCACCACGTACACGCGAAGGACACCAGGATCTACGAGTCCGAAGCCCGGACCCGTGGGGTTCTCGACACCAGAAGTTATGCGAACGCATCCGAACGCTCGTGGGTGTTTCGGACTGTCGGCTACGGCCACGGTGCCCGCCACTGGAAGGACGTCATCTCGACGCTGCGCATGGTCGGCTACGACGACGTCGTGAGCATCGAACACGAGGACTCGCTCGCGAGTCCACAGGAGGGACTGGAGAAGGCGATCGAGTTTCTCGGGCCAATCGTCTTCGAAGAGACACCGGGCGAAGCGTACTGGGCGTAGTCGCTCGGACGGAGATCGGTTCTCGGTAGCAACGGCGCCGGACGGCTGTCACACCGTCCAACTATTCTATGAAAACCGCTATCCGCGGGTTCGT
>SLIS01000449.1 GCA_007135505.1 Halovivax sp. | reverse complement strand
TGTAGATTGAAAGGCACCCGTATGGCCCTACCAGAAGAGACGATCCAGGACTCGCCGATCGGATTCGAGGAAGCGGTCGCCTACGCGCTTCACCGGGAGATGCGTCGACTCGTTATCATCTACGTGGTTGGCTCGTTGCTGATACCGTGGGGTTCACGTGGATGTTCGACCCGCCATTCATCCCGATCATCGGTCTGCTACTCGGGGTGGCCATCACGATCGCCGGAGCCGTGTTGCTCTTCGGTGGATTGATCGGCGCGCTGTTCAAGCTCGTGGCCGATGCCAATAGACTGGCGAACGCCCACCAGGCCCGCGAGTGAAAACGAGACGGAACCGGCAGTGGGTGATTGGTCGTCAGTGCGTACCAGGCAGTCGGTCGACTACCGGGTGGATTACTCGTCGCCGACTCGCGCGTCGACTTCCTCGATCGCGACGTCGGTCCCGCTCTCGCTGATCACCGGCGTTAGCACGTACTGATCGCTCCGACCGGCCTCGTGGGGCGCGATGTCGTAAACGAAGTCGAGTTCCTCGTCGGCCTCGACCGTAAACGGCGTGCGAAGGCGAAGCGTCTCGCTCGGAATCGTCACCTCGGCCTCCCCGCCACCCAGATCCTCGGTCAGGACCGCCTCGATGTCATCGACGAAGAGATCCACCGCGTTGTACTCACCCGCGGGCACCTCGAGTTCGTCGAGCATCGTCGCCCGGTCGCCCTGCAGCTCCGTGAGATCGAGCGTCTGGTCGTCGAGGTCGTACTCCTCCCAGCCGCCACGGGGCTGTGGTTCGTCGTCACTCGCCTCGTCCCCGCCGTCGTCTTCGTCCGCGGGCTTGAACGCGACCGCGGAGATGGTCACGTGGAGGTACTCGAAATCCTCGATTCGATTCGGCTGATCGCTCACGTAGAAGCGGACCGTGCCAATCTCGTCGCCGAGAACGCCGGCACAGCCAGCTGTCAGTGCGATACCACTCGCAACGCCGGTACAGAAGGTTCGTCGTTTCATGCAGGCTGACGGTCAGCCCGGGAAGAAAAAGGGTGTTCGATCGTTAGCCGGCGTTCGGACTGTTTTGAACGGTTCACGGACGGGAGCTCCGAATTCGACGACCCGGGCGTAGAGCGTGTCTCGACCGCGAACGGAACCGCGCTCGAATCACGGTGGCCAGGTGCCACCCCATCCCACGCCAGTCAATTCCACACACGTCGCGCCATTTCTTCCCGGAGGTGGTTGCCCTGTTCCCCGAGTAGTCACTTCCTCTCAGAACTGGCCAACGGTCCCGGACCGTCGTTCTCGAACCGGTCGATCACGCCACGACGAGGTGCTCCAGAAGGAGCCCGGTGACGTGGGCCTCGACGAAGGCAGCCAGTGCGAGGAGCAACCAGGCAAAGGCGACGAGCAGCGCCGTCCGGAGCAGGTACGGCTTCGAGACGAACGCCTCTCGATCGCCGAGGACCCGCTGGCCGAGTCGGTGTAAGAGTCTGAATCCGACGCCGGCGGCGACGAAGATCGCCGTCAGCTCGAAGACGCCGTGGGGCGCGAGGCCGACGAACAGGACGCCGACGCCGTCCGTGCTGGCGACGAACCAGGCGACGTTGCCGACGATGATCCCGTTGAAGACGAGGATGTAAAGCGTCAGGAAGCCGAGCGTGACGACCCCGGCGATCGCGAGCAGGAATGGTACCGAGTTATTCCGGATGAACCAGGCGGCCGTCAGGTCCTCTTCCTCGATGCCCTCGAACGGGTGCTCGCCGACGGCCTCGGCGATCATCTCGAGGACGTCGTAGCCGGCTGCGGCCGCGATCGCCCCGGCGACGATACCGAGCACGAAGAGGCCGACGGTCCCGTGAACGTACCGGCGGTGTTCGACCCAGCCCGCGGCCAGGTGTTCGAGGAGGCGCGGATACGTCCGTAACCCGAGCACGCCCGCGGCGAGGAACGCCACGCCGAGAAGCGCCGCGCCGACGGCCGCCACGTTGACCAGCGTGAACTGCGTCGCGTCCGTACCGACCACCCCGAGGTCCACCGCGGGAACGGAGACGACAGTGGCCGTTCCCGTCCACAGAATGCCGGCGGCGACGAGGAACGAAATCACGCCGAGCCCGCTCAACAGGGCGGCCCAGAACCTGACGGACGACGGATCCGTCCCCACACCGACGCCGTCTCCCCACCCCGGCGGGTCGTCGCCGTGATCGGTGACGGACACCCCGCTGCGACGCGACGGCGCGTCGGTCTCGCGCGAGTCGGTCGGCTCCGCCGGCGAACCGGAGTCGCCGGACCCGTCGAGATCGAGCGCCGGATCGACCGGGATCCGGTCGGTCGATTCGTCGAGCGTCCCGGTCCCGTTCCCGGTCGATCGGAGCTGCTCCTCGGACCGATCCTCCAGCCCGGCGGAATCGAATCCGAATTCCGTCCCGGTTGCGCTCCGCTCGGCGTCCGGAACGCGGGGGAACCGACCGCCGGGCTGATCCGTCGACCGGCCATCGGGCGCCTCCCGGGATCTGGCGTCCGCAGCCGGGTCGGCGTCGTCCGCCCGGCGATCCGAACCCGAACGCTCGTCCATGGGCAGGCTAACGGGTGAGTGATCGTTAAACCCTCGTCTTTCGGCGGCGATCGAGAAGACGGCCGTGCGGGCCGCTCCGTCGCGAAGCGTCGGCTCGATCGAACGCCGCAGGACCGACACGCTAAGGCAATCCGACGAGAAAGGGGCCGGTATGCCGACGCTTTCACTCACCGGCGGTCGCGTCCTGCGACCGGACCTGACCGTTTCCCGCGCCGACGTCCTCGTCGACCAGGAAGCCGGCGAGATCGTCGCGATCGAACCGGCCCTCGCCGACGCGGCCGACGAGACGATCGACGCCACCGACTCGCTCGTGACGCCCGGATTCGTCAACGGCCACTCTCACGCCGCGATGACGCTGCTGCGTGGCTACGCCGACGACAAACCGCTCGGCGCCTGGTTGCGAGAGGACATCTGGCCGGTCGAGGCCGAACTCACGCCCGCGGCGATCGAGGCGGGCACCGAACTCGGCGTCCTCGAGATGATCCACGCCGGGATCACCGGCTTCGCCGACATGTACTTCGAGATGGACCGGGTGGCGGACGTGGTCGATCGCGCCGGCATGCGGGCCCGGCTCGGTCACGGCGTCATCTCCGTCGGGAAGGACCACGCGGCCGCTCGCGAGGACGCCGAGACCGGGCTGGCATTCGCTCGCGAGTACGACGGCGCGGCCGACGGTCGCGTTCGAACGGCCTTCATGCCCCACGCGCTGACGACCGTGAGCGCCGAGATCTTCGAGGAGTACGTTCCGAACGCGCGCGACGCCGACCTGCCGGTACACGTCCACGCGAACGAGACGACAGC
>SLIS01000148.1 GCA_007135505.1 Halovivax sp. | reverse complement strand
TTGGCGTCGTTCGATGAACACATCAGAAACGGTTATCCCGGGGCATGAAGGAAGTGAACGTGTGTCCGACGACATCGCGTACCCTTCTGTTGAGCTCGTTCTTGATCTCCACGAACAGATCGTTGCAGAAGGGAGTACTACAGAGCCAGGAGTTCGATCGGCGGACGCGATTGAATCTGCGCTTCAGTACGTTTCAGAGGGATACTTCGGCGAGGTGCCGCAAACACTTCACGAAAAAGCGGTTCATCTAATGCGACTGCTTGTTGCAGACCACCCATTCGTTGATGGGAACAAGCGAACTGCCCTTCGAACGGTGGTCGTCTTCTACATGCTGAACGGATACACGTTCGAATACGGTGACGAGATCCGTGCGTTACTTCACCGGTTTGCGACCGACGAAGCCGAGGTTGACACCGAAACGGCGGTCATCTACTTCCGAGCATGTGCTCGTCGCAACTGATAAAGGGATTCGATGAGTATATTCAACTCAACAATGGCGTCTAGTACTGACTCCTCGACAAAAGTCGACGACGAAGTTCGCCGGTTATACGAGCGGTACCGATCGGCCGAGACTGACGAGGAACGTCACGAGATCGCCCTCGAGATGGGCGCACTCGACGGCCGTCGTCACGCCGAGATCTACGCCGCACTCGAGGACGAGTAGGCCCTTCTCGGACGTCGATACCGACTCGACGGCATTCGAATGTCCCTGTCGTACTATCGCAGTCATTCCGTTCTCTGCCCCGACCGTGAGCCGCGCTCGGAGTCGTACGGCTGGCTCCACGTTTACGTCGATTCCGTCTCTCGTTGCTTCCGATACCACTCGACGGTTTGCTCGAGGCCCTCGCGGATCGACACCGTCGGTTCGTAGTCTCACTGGTCTTGGGCTTTCGAGATCTCCGCGCTCGAGTGCTCGCCAGAACACTCGAGACACTTTGCCTACCAGGTCAGGCCTTCGTAGATGATGTCGTCTGTTGGCTCGACAATGCGGCGGCCGTCGACAACAATAGGGTTAGCCATGGTCTGGAACTCGTCGTCCAGGGTCGCGAACTCATCCCAGTCAGTGACGATGACTGTCCCGTCGGCGTTTTCCAGTGCTGCACCAGCACTCTCGGCGTACTCGAGCGTTGGGAATCGCTCAGCCATGGGTTCGGCCGCGACCGGATCGTAGACGACGATCTCGGCCCCACGGTTCTGGAGACCGTCGATCACGGGAATCGCTCGTGAGTTTCGGATATCGTCGGTTCGGGGTTTGAACGCGAGGCCGAGGACTGCAATCCGGGCATTCTCGAGGTCGACGTGGGTTTCGAGGAGCGTAAGGAGTCGCTCGGGTTGACGATCGTTGACCTCGACGGCGGCCTCGAGCATCGCGGGGTCGTAGCCCTCGGCTTTTGCGGCGGCCGTGATCGCCGCGACGTCCTTTGGGAAACAGGAGCCACCCCAGCCAACGCCGCTGCGGAGGAACTGTTCTGAGATGCGATCATCGAGGCCGACCGCGTCGGCGACTTCGTAGGCGTCGAGGCCGAACTCCTTGCAGATGTTTCCGATGTCGTTGATTAGGCTGATCTTCGAGGCGAGGACGGCGTTGTTCGCGTACTTGATCATCGCAGCCGTTTCGGGGTCGGTCTCGACGACTGGAGGATCTTGGTCGTCGAGAAGTGGTGCGAAGACCTCGTGGAGGCGAGCCGTTGCCCAGTCGGTCCTGGTGCCGAAAACGAGTTTGTCCGGCTGTAGGAAGTCCGTGACGGCGCTGCCCTCTCGGAGGAACTCGGGGTTCATTCCGACTGCAACGGCGTCGTTGTGGTTGGCTCCTTGGTGGATGGCTGGTTCGAGGACGTCCGTGATGCTTGGCGGCGTGACCGTGCTTTTGATAATCACGGGGTGGCGGGTCTGTTTGTTTCGGAGGGCCTCACCTGTGGCTTCCGCGGCCGCCTCGAGGGCACTCAGGTTGATGCTGCCGTCCTCGTTCGAGGGGGTGCCGATGGCGAGGAACGTGATGTCGGATTCTGGGACTGAGTCGTAGGATGTCGTAGCCGTGAGACGGTCACCGATATGGGTTGTGAGGAGCGCTTCGAGGCCCGGTTCGTCGATCGGCGCTTGGCCGTTATTGAGTGTGTCGACGACCTCTTTGTCGATGTCAATCGCCGTTACCTCGTGGCCCAGATCAGCAAAACAGGCGGCGATTGTCGTCCCGACGTAGCCGCTGCCGATGACCGTGATATGCATAGAATGGGTGGGTCTTGGATGAGAAATAAGATTTGTGATACAGGTATGGGCTATTACCACTGACCAGAAGATTCTTGCAATCCGACTGATAATCCGTGGGTAATGAAAGCAGTTGTCCTCGCGGCTGGGAAAGGAACACGGCTTCGGCCACTCACGGAAGACAAACCCAAGGGAATGGTAGCGGTAGACGGCAAACCGATTCTGACACACTGTCTGGATCAACTCGTTGACCTCGGGGCCGACGAGTTCGTTATTGTAGTTGGCTATCTCAAAGAGAAGATTATCGACCACTTCGGCGACGAGTACCGTGATGTGCCAATCACCTATACCCACCAACGCGAGCAACAGGGTCTGGCTCATGCGTTACTGGGTGTGGAGGAGCACATCGATGATGACTTCATGCTGATGCTCGGGGACAACATCTTCAACGCCAACCTCGAGGACGTCGTTCGTCGCCAACGCGAAGAGCGAGCTGACGCAGCATTCCTTGTTGAGGAAGTGCCGTGGGAGGAAGCTTCTCGATATGGGGTCTGTGATACGAATGCCTACGGCGAGATTACCGATGTAGTGGAGAAACCAGCAGAGCCGCCGTCGAATCTGGTGATGACTGGCTTCTATACGTTCACGCCGGCCATTTTCCCGGCGTGTGAGTTGGTCCAGCCCTCGAGTCGTGGGGAGTACGAGATCAGTGAGGCCATTGATTTGCTGATCCAAAGTGGGCGGACGATCGACGCGATTGGGATGGAGGGCTGGCGGTTGGATATCGGGTATCCCGAGGACCGCGATGAGGCTGAAGAACGGCTACAGGAGGAACAGGCTGTCGTTGAGGCGGCTGAGTAGTTGTATTTAGTCGCTCGATTGTTCGGGTATTTTCTTGGTACTGGGATCGACAGACGACTGTACTATTCTCGAGGATTCGTCTATGAGATCAGCGTCTCACACGATAGTGAATACTGAAGAAGCTTTTTCACTACTCGTGCGTAAAGCATCTGTATATGTCCGATGCTGACACCGGGGGCGGCGATAACGGGCCGGAGATGGTGCAAGTAAACCTTCGGCTGAGCAAAGCGTTCCTCGAGGATATCGATACGACATGGGAAGAGCAGGGTTTCAATTCTCGGAGCGAGTTCCTTCG
>SLIS01000142.1 GCA_007135505.1 Halovivax sp. | reverse complement strand
TCGGTCATCCGCCCGCAGGACGTAGCCACGCTCGCGGAGGGTACCGACGATCGAGAGAACGGTCCCTTTGTCGAAGTCGAGCGTCGTGCAGAGTTCGTCGGCCGTGGCGGTTCCACGGACGGCGAGGCAGAAGTACACGAGTTTGGCTCTCGCGGATTGGAGGTCCTCCGGCATCGTCACGTCGAACTGATTCATTGCTGTCGCACTCATACTCACAGCCTCTGTAGTTCGACGATAATGAAACTTACCTACGTTGATTGTCGAAATCCGAAGGGTTAGTCCTATCGATTGCCGTCCGACTTCGAGCATCGCCGGTCCGTGGCCGTCTCTGTCGAACGCGGGTTAGGTGATTGTCGAATACGATGATCGATCGTGCACGTTCGACTCGCATGACGCATCGTTTTAGTAGGCCGACTGACCAACTGGCCCTATGAACGCACAGATCACTCTCTTGGCGCTCGTTACCGGGCTGCTCACCGGAGCTTTCTTCAGATTCCTCAACGTGCCAATTCCGGCCCCACCGGAACTTCCGGGGCTGATGGGGATCGTTGGTATCTACGTGGGGTACAAATTGCTCGATCACTTCGACGTTGCCGTGGACGTCATCGAGGTCTTCAGTAGCTAAACCGGTAGGTAACGAAACGAGTCCCTCCCCTATCGACAATTCCCCCTATCGATAGTGTCCCGGGCAGTGGCGCGTTCGTCGGCTCAAACGACGTATCATTCGTTTCCAGTCCGAGCTAACGGCCAACGAAGCGGCCGTGAATCGGCCGTAGCGATTCGCTTCAGCGAACTCGGGGGTCGTACACATGCTCGCAGCGTACCGCACCCGATATCGGCATCAGACGGTGGAGCGGGCCACCGTCCGGTTCGACTGATCCGGCGCTTGGTTACCGTCCTCGTGAGAACAACCGTCGATGCGTGACGGTATCGAAAACCAATCCAGGTCGCGCTCAGTAGCTCCTTACCTTCGGTTCGTAGGTCTTGTCCTCGCCCTCGAGGATGACTGGTCGATACCAGATCGAGGGTTCGCCGTCGTTCCAGGAGATCATCGTGTGCTTGAGCCAGTTCTCGTCGTCGCGAACCTGATTCTCCTGTCGCCAGTGTGCACCCCGGAACTCGTTGCGAACCAGCGCACCGAGGGCGATGGTTTCCGCGACGTCGATCAGGTTCCGCGTCTCGTAGGTCATCTGCAGGTCGGTGTTGAACGTCCGCGATGGGTCCGAGACGCCGACGTTCTGGTACTCCTCGCGACACTCGCGGATGACCTTCAGTGCCCGTTTGAGGCCCGCTTCGGTGCGGAAGACGTTGACGTTATCCGTCATCGCCTTCTGGAGTTTCGAGCGGATCTCGGCGTGATTGACGCCGTCGTTGTCCATGAGGTACTCGACGCGCTCGCGCTCGGCCTCGACGGCCCGTTCGAGGACGCCGCCGGCGGCCGTGAGCTGGCCGCTTCCGTCCGTCGTGACCTCGCCCGCTACGCTCGACTCCTGCAGGCCCGCGCGACCCGGCTGGACGGGGGAGTCGAGATCGGTCTCTTCCTCGATACCGTCGGTGTAGCCGGTCTCGATCGCCGCCTCGCCGAGTGCTTCGCCCGCCGCGTGGCGCCCGGCTCGCTTGCCGAAGACGATAAGCTCTGGGAGAGCGTTCCCGCCGAGGCGGTTGGCACCGTGGACGGAGACGCACGCACACTCGCCGGCGGCGTACAACCCGTCGATGCAGGTCGCGCCGTTCTCGTCGGTCTCGATGCCACCCATCTCGTAGTGCTGGCCCGGTTTGACCGGCATCGGCTCGACGAGACCGTCGACGCCCTCGAAGTCCTCGGCGAGGTGGAGGATGTTCTCGAGCCGGTCGACAATACGGTCCTCGCCGAGGTGACGCATGTCGAGGTGGACGTACTCGTCGTCGACGCCACGACCCTCGTTGACCTCGGTGAGTTCCGCCCGCGAGACCACGTCACGGGAGGCGAGTTCGCCGGCGTTGTTCGCGTAGCCGCGTTCGAACATGAACCGCTCGCCATCGGCGTTGTAGAGGATCCCACCTTCGCCGCGGACTCCTTCGGAGATCAGGACGCCGGTGCTCGGCAGTGTCGTCGGGTGGAACTGGACGAATTCCATGTCCTCCAGGGGCACGCCAGCCCGGTAAGCCATCGCCGGCCCGTCGCCGGTACAGGAGACGGCGTTTGTGGTGTGATCGTACGCTTGTCCGGGGCCGCCGGTTGCGAGGATGACACCGTCGTTCGCCTCGAAGCCCTCGATCCGGCCGGACTGGACGTCGTAGCCGACGACACCGTGGCACGTCCGGTCGTTCGGGTCCGGTTCGTCGCTGACGGCCAGGTTCATCACGTACCACTCGTCGTAGACCTGAATGCCCCGCTTGACGACCTGCTCGTACATCGTGTGCAGCAGGTGGTGACCGGTCTCGGCGCCCGCGTACGTGGTTCGCGGGAACGAGAGCCCGCCGAACGGGCGCTGCGAGACGGTCCCGTCTTCCTCGCGGGAGAAGGGCATTCCCCAGTGTTCGAGAGTGATGGTGTCCTCGGGGGCGTCCTGGGCCAGCGTCTCTATCGCCGGGGCGTCGCCAAGGTAGTCGGAGCCCTTCATCGTGTCGTAGGCGTGTAGCTCCCAGTCGTCGCCCTCGCGAATCGCGGCGTTGATCCCACCTTCGGCCGCGCCGGTGTGGCTGCGGACCGGGTGAAGCTTCGTGACGATCGCCGTGTCGGCGCCCGCCTCGTTCGCTGCGATTGCGGCCCGGAGGCCGGCGCCACCCGCGCCGACCACGATTACGTCGTGTTCGTACATGGTTACCAGAATTTCAGGTTCTTCTTGACGGCCTCACGCTTGAGCTCCTGAATGTGCTCCGTGAGTGGGATGTCCTTCGGACACACCTCGGTGCAGGAGAACTGCGTCTGACAGCGCCAGACGCCGTGTTCTTGTTCGATGATGCGCAGTCGGTGTTCTTTGAGTTCCGCTTCCTCGCGCTCGTCCATCGCGAACCGGTAGGCCTTGTTGATCGCGGCGGGGCCGAGGTACTGGTTGTCCCCGGCCGCGATGTTGCACGAGGATGCACACGCACCACACCAGATGCATCGCGTCGACATCTTGACCTTCTCTCGATTCTCGGGTGACTGGCGTTGTTCCTCCAGGTCGGCGGAGTCCGGCGTCTCCTCGGACTGGAAGTACGGCTCGACGGCGTGCATCTGCTCGTAGAAGTGTTCCATCTCGACGACGAGGTCCTTGACGACTTCCTGGTGTGGCAGGGGCTCGATGCGGACCGGCTGGTCTAGCTCGCCGACCTGGGTCTGACAGCCGAGTCGCTGTCGGCCGTTGATGAAGAACGCGTCGGAGCCACAGACGGCCTGCCG
>SLIS01000015.1 GCA_007135505.1 Halovivax sp. | reverse complement strand
CGAGCCACAACTCGAGGGGATGGACGACGAGGACGAGGAAGCCGATTCCATCCCCGGGTTCGGACTGGCTCCGGCGGTGGTCGCGCTCGTGCTCGCAGCGGCGCTCGGACGGCGACGGTCGTAGGCGCTCGGCCGATCTTCGTCGAACCGACCGTCGGCTGCCGCTCGAAGGTGTAGACCCTCGCTGCCAATCTCGCTGCTGATTATAGCGGCTGGATGCAGCACAGCGTTTGGGGAGGAACGTGATTGTGTTCCTAACAGATCGTGCGGTACGTCCCGGAATTACTTGTCTCTCACGGACCTGTTCTCTGCGTCGACCGGTCCCCCTCGTCGTTGGTCACTCCGATTGCTCGTTCTTTTCGACTTCCGTGACGATCACGTCCCAGTCAGGATGTTCGGCCCCATTCCGACATTCGAATCCGCCTTCCACGTCGATACCACTCTCGTAGGCCCTGCGGAGGAGCGCTTTCAACTCCGCGTTCAATTCCTCAGGCGACGTAAGCGCCGTCTCTTCAGACGTCATCTCCCCACGCCCCGTTCGTGTTTCTCCGCTGTACGTTCGTGTTCCGGTGTAATGGTGATCACACCGTAGCTGTGTACGGTTATTGCGTGCCCCTCGTGCGTGAATGCAGCGTGGGTATCCCCGTTCCTCCCGTTGGGAACGCGGACGAGTCCATCTAATTCGTCGGGGTCGACAGTGGAGTGGAGCGGGTCAAGTTCTACCGGATCGGTGTCCAGCACATCCGCCAGCGTTGCGATAACAGCAATGCTCGCCGGCGTCTTCTCCTGATCGAACTGCGTGCGAACAGTCTCAGATTCCGGAGCGTGCTCGACTGTTTCAACTCCAACCCCGGCTACCTTCGTGTCCATCTTGCCCGATTCTAGGCATCTGCGTCGGTTCAATAGGGGTACTGATTATACAGGGGGTTTATTATAAGGCCTTATCCGAAGGATCCACCGAACTACTGAGCGTCGCTGCAATGAGGCGTTGATGCCCGCGTCGAAGGCGTGAGGAAAGTGACTGCTGGGTAATGTCCAGTTCGTCAGCGATCTCTTCGAGCGACGCCTCGCGTGGAGTGGCGAAGTAGCCCCGTTCGTACGCTAACACCAGCGCCTCGCGCTGGGTCTCGGTCAACTCGTAGCCCTCCCCCTGGATCGGGAGCATGGCGTGGACGGCGGTAATCGAGATGGGAATATCGTTTTCCTGGCAGTACTCTCGAAACTCGGCGATTGTCTCCTGACTCTCGCCGCGCACCTCGAATCGCCACTCGTCTTTCGTACCGATTCCGGAGAGCACGACGACGTTTGCTTTGGCAAGCGCACTCAGAATGCCGAAGTACTCTTGTTCCCACTCGGCACGCATGAGATACTCGTCTTCGACGTTATCGACCAGTTTGATGTTACTCACGCCGGCGTGTTGTTCGAACGCCGCTTCGATGTACTCCGTTTGTACACCACGCACCCAGAAGTACGGGATAATCAGCGTCTCGTGGGGAATCAGCCGCTCCAGTTCGACCGTCGCACCTGGCAAGTTCTCGAAGACACTCCCCAGGGGAAACTCCGCTACCGGACTCGTAAACTCCATCACAGTCGCCATGCAGAAGCCTTCGTCTGGCAGACCAATAACCAGCATGGGTGGTGTATCATGGCTTCGAGACGAGCCAACGCACCGGTGTTGGTCGGTATTGCGTGCTCCGGGAACGGGGTGTCCGTTTGGCACCCGTGTGACCATGATACACCATGCCACCTCCTTTAGTATAACCGAGCAATCTAGTCGCACAACTGAGCATGAGCGTGATAACGGAGACTCGCATCCCAACCGAGGATTTTGAACTCGGGCAAATCCTCAGTTTAGAGTACGCATCGGCCATCGAACTCGAAACGCTGGTCCCGAGTGGGGACGTCACCGTGCCGCTTTTTTGGGTCTACGAACCGGTCGATAACGGCTTTCTCGATACCGTCGAACGCTATCCAACGGTCAACAGCGTCACGGAAGTGGACGTGTTCGACGACCGGACGCTGTTTCGGCTCGACTGGGATGCGAGTCAGGACCACCTGTTTCAGTGCATTTTGGAACACGACGGGCAAATACTGAGTGCGACTGGATCGCCGGAAGGGTGGAATTTCGAGATACGATTCAAAGACCGCGAGGCATTGAGTCAGTGCCGGGACTGTTGTGAGGATGCGCACATCTCCCTGAAAATAACCCGTATATACAATCCAACGGACCCAGATGCTGGTCCGTGGTACGGCTTGAGTGAGCCCCAACGAGAAGCGCTGACGCTTGCCGTCCGATCGGGATACTACGAAATACCACGAGGCTGTACGACCGCGGAGTTAGCCAACGAGCTCGAGATTTCCGATCAGGCCGTGACGGAGCGACTGCGTCGTGCCATTAGTACGTTCGGGACGTACGCACTTCTCACGCCCGAGTCAACACCGCACGTGGATTGACCGTCCCATTACACACCATGGGACAGAACCAGGCAGTTGGGCCGACGCTAGGTGAGTATGGATGAGAGTCGAAAACTGGGGACACGTAATATCCACTCAATTGATGGAATTTCCGGTTCTTCGGTGCGTGAGAAACCGATCTCCCCCAATACGGTTCTGGCAGCAGTCGCCAACGAACACCGACGTGCTGTCCTCGAGGCGCTAGACAACGCTCCCGAGAAGACGCTGGAATACGACGTGCTCGTAGATCGCGTCGCAGACCGGGTTCGGGACGAGGACGCGAACCTGGAGTCAGCCGAACACCGACAACGCGTCCGGATCGCCCTTCGCCATGCCCACCTTCCAAAACTGGACGAGGCGCGGATAATCGACTACGAGGCTGAAACGGGGCACGTCCAGTTTGTTGGCGGTGAGCTGGCACGGGATCTCCTGGCTGCGGTCGAGCCGTACGACGTCCACGGCTGAGAGACGGGTGTGACTGAGGACGTGTCGCTCCAGTTTTCGAACTTATTTTTCCTACCCAACGTGATGACGTCAATCACCAAGTGACGAGGAGCGGCGCCAATCAGTGAGTCGGTGCGTCGCGATTGTTCGATCGCGTATTATTCAACCTGTCCAATAGTTATATAATGGTCGCTGAGAGTTCTCAGAACGGAAGCCACTCTCCACAACTCGCGGGGACATGCGTAGAAATGTCCCGGGTGCTAGGACCACCCGAGACGCGGCTTCCAAATCCGAGAGGATTTGATAGCCATGCTTGCATACAAACCACCGAGACAAAAAGGTCTCGCACGCCTGTGGTACAGAGAGCGACAGCTATTGTCGGATCGAGTTTGGAAATCCAAAGAGACTGTTGAGCAAATCGACTGCTGGCCGGAGGTGAACTGATGTCCGCTTCTACCGACCAGCT
>SLIS01000166.1 GCA_007135505.1 Halovivax sp. | reverse complement strand
GGTGATCAGCTACATTTTCCCGCAGCTGGAGGGGGTGCCAAAACGAAAGACGATTGTGCGACAGCTTACCGGCGTACACGATCTCGACCGGTCGTTGCTCGAAGCCGCCGCTCGGGAGATGCTCCAGGTCACCCTCGCCGAAAATGAATAAAAACCAACTCCTCGATACGCTCACCGAGGACATCCTCGCGTACGTGATGCGAGGGACGTTCCCTGAACGCGAATTCGCCCGCTCGATCAAACCCGGGCAGTTGGACGAACGGTTCGAGGAGTACGAGCTCCTGCTGGATCTCCACTTCATCTTGCAGGACGACGTTGTCGACTTCGTGAGAGGACTCCCAGAGCACCTCCGAAGCATTCGAACGGAGACGAGGACGATTTCGCGGACGCGACGCGGGACGGTCGACGGGCGGATCAACTGGGGCGCAACGGTAAAGAAGCGCTACGCCGAACACCCCCGGGATTCGTCCCTCTTCGTCTGCGACAACCGATCCGAGAATTACGACATCCCAGAGAACCTCGTGCTTAAGAAACTCATCTCCATTGTGCACCGCACCGTTCGCGAGGCGGCGGAGTACCTCGTAGAGGATTACGACTGGGTGAACGAGACGTGGCGCGGCAATGAGGACCTGATTGACGAACTGCAACGGATCGTCGAGCGGAACGTTCACGTCCGCAGGATTCGCGAACCCGATGCCTACGAACCGACCGAGCGGATGCTGACGACGGCCGCGGACTCGCGTCAACAGGTGTACCGGGAGGCGGCGAAACTCGTCCGATCCCGAAATCGGCTATTCGATGGCGACGAACGCGAGATTCGCCGTCTACTGGAGGAAACGGCCATCGCACCTGACAACGAGAACGTGCTCTTCGAACTCTTTGTTCTGTTTCGCTTCGTCAAGACGCTCGAGAAATTACGAGAGACCCAGCCGAAGTTCCAGACAATCGCGACAGACCGCCAGGAGATCGCGAGATTCGAGGGCGAGAAGGAACTCGTTCTCTACCACGACAACTCGGCGGTCGACCGAGACCTGTCGTTCGTCGCCGTACCGGACGATGACCAGGACCATCACTCGCGCTCCGACAAAGTCCAGCTCGTCGCCCAAGAGGTCGCCGGGAACTATTTTGACAAAGACTACCAAAACCACACGGGTCGGCCCGACGTCATCGTCCTCGAAATCGTCTCAAAAGGCGATACCCCGAACGAATACCTGATCACGGAGGTGAAAAACAGCACCAACGAAGATACCATCCGGCGCGGGATCAAGGAGACGCTCGAGTACCTCGCGTTCCTCCGCGTCAACAAAAATTACGTTTTCGGTACTAACGACCATAGCGACGAGGAGTACTTCGGATCGGGCTGGAACGGCCTCCTCGTCATTCAGGATCTCGACGACGAAACGGCTCCATTAAGCGAGCAGAAAGGCAGCGAAATCGCCATCCTGCAGGCCTCGGAGTTGGACCGAGAACTGCAGACGATCCTTAAACAGGTACTCGAGATCGATACGAACGACTCGAGCCGATAGCGACCTTGGATTACCCCGGTAAAAAATCGCGTTCCAGGCACCGACCTCGAACGTCCCCGCACCCAGGATTCACCTTATCCCGCGAACGCCAGAATCTCCGCTTCGTACGTGTAACACTTGATGTCGTTCTCTTCACAGTGGTCCGCCAACTTCCCGGGCCACACGTCCTCTTCCTCGAAGTCGCCTAAGAAGGCTACGGTGACCGCATCGCTATCCCCACCGTTTTCGCTTTCGATCACAACGGCCGTATTCGGATCGTCGTGGCTCGTCTTGATCACTCGATCACCCGGCACGTACGGGTTTGCTGCGAACTCGAGGTTTTCGTGCTTATAAGTCCAGAGTTTGATGTCCGTATCATGGCAGTACGAGGCGAGAATAGCCGGGTGGTATTCACGCCAGTCCCCAGGTCCCTTATCGAGCGAACTCGGGAAGGCCACCCTCACCGCCTCTCCATCCATCTCCTGTCCAAACGCCCCCGTATTCTTTTCCGGCGGCATCACCTCGACGACGACTCCTACCGACGGGTCGTTGTCTCCGGCCTTTACCACCCGATCACCTGGCTTGAACGGATTGTTGGGTTTCTGGTTCATGTGGGCGGTGTTCGGACCGAGATCGATCAGTTCGTTCATCGGCCGGGCCGCGAGGTGATCGAGTTTCTCCGGAGCCTCCCCAGAGTACTCCGCTTCGGTTTTGACCTTCGATTTGAGGGTCTCGATTCGCTCCCATCCGAGCAACATCAGGCTATCTTCGTTGTCTCGATGCCAGACCATCACTACGATGTCGTCGTCGGGATCCCGTTCGACGAGTGACTCGGGTAGAAAGGCCGAAACATCTCGGGATGATTTTACGTCCACTTTATAGCCGAAAACTTCGAAGTCATATCCTGAGTAGCTTTCCGGGTTACACTGTCGAATCGCCTCCTCGTTCTCCCACTCCCACATTTCGACGGGTAGGTACTCACGGCAGAATTGCTCGAACGCAAGCTCTCCGAGGTTACCGATCCGCTTTACGTCGAGGTTATCGCATCCTTGAATGACTGCTTGGTGGTGAGCGCGTTCTCGGTCGATTTCGTCTGGGGTGAATCGATACATCGATAAATTATCAAAATACCTTTACTAAGTACTTTGTCGCCGGGTTGGTCCTGAATAGAAATGTGTATGTCATAAGAGAGAACCTCATCTTGAGTAGTGGTCAAAGGCGAATTGCACATAGATGTATACTTATATATTTTCTGATAGTATATCGGTGTTAGGACTTTGAGGGCTACGCAGCATTCAGATATTCGTCCGGTGGATACCCGGCCTTCGAGACGAGGCTCCGTGCCTCCCTTCGGACCCGTAGATTCGCCGGTCGCTCTCCGTTTTGCCGAATATGGCCCTTGATATTCGCAGCTACCTCGTCCATTAGCTCCGGACCCGCGACTTCCGCCACACTAGTAAGCGTTTTTTCATACCCTTCTTCTGACGCAGGATATCCTTGACGCGACTCCAGCACCTCGTCGTTCACCGACGCGATCTCGTACAGATGTCCCTTGATACGCAACTCGACATCCCGTTCCATTGTACTCTCCTTGCGTGGTGACGGGCATATATCTCGGGATCAGTAGCGTTGGCAATCCCGGGATTGCTAACTTTACCAACCCCGGCAATCGTTCTGCTTCAATCTCCGGGTTGCCAACTCTGGGGGACCCGGCTTGTAGGATACGGCCTTCTGGGGATCACTAACCTGGTCCCAGCCGCGAATCAGTGTCGTCTATTCCCGTTATTGCTAACTATCTCGATTCAAGGTTTACTTTCTGGAAAGAACGATCTTCTAGGTAGGACCGAGTCTGATAGGGATCAG
>SLIS01000435.1 GCA_007135505.1 Halovivax sp. | reverse complement strand
GGGTCGGCGTCCTCGCGTTCCTGCTCGTCGCCTGGGCGCTCGGCTTCGCCCTCTGGGCGTTTTTCCTCGTCGTCGGCTTCTTTGCGGCGTTCTTCGGGCTGCTCCTCTGGGTGCTCTTCGCCGCCCTCCTGACGGCGGTCCACGACTCACTCGTGCTCGTCGCGGTCGCCGGACTGCTGGTCGGCTTCCTCGCCTACCAGTACGCGGTGGCGCCCGTCGAGTCCCCCGTCCGGAGCTACGTCCGTTACTACGCGATCGGGATCCTCGGCGCGACCGACGACTCACTCGACCTGGTCGCCGACCGCCGGGCCGCGATCGCCGCCGGAACCCGGTCGGGTGCCGATCCGGGACCGATGCGACCGACGTCCGATCTCGAGCGTGCCGACCATCCGACGGACGTCGAGGGTCCGGGGGTCGAGCCGACGACGGGAGACGTACCCGGTGAGTCCGGTGACCGAGCGTTCGACGATCCCGTCTGGGAAGGCGAGAGCGCCTGGGGACTGCCGACCGAGTCACGGGCCGACGATGGAGACGCAGCGTCGAGGACGACCGACGACGCGAGCGAGCCGCTGGACTCGAGCGACGGGGCCGACGGCACCGCCTCGAGCGACGACGAGACAGACGGGGATCGGTCGGAAGCCGACGACAGAGCGGACGAGGAAGCCGACGACTCGAACTGAGGCGACTCGAGAGCCAGCTATCGGGTCTCAGAACAGGCGAACCGCTCCCATCGCGAGAAAGAGGAGGCCGAAGCCGGCCAGCACCGCGGCGCTGAGCGCGGCGACGACGGGAGCGAGGGCGTCGACGCGCCGACCAGCGGAGACGAGCGCGGCGGGATAGACGACGATCCAGACAGCGATGCCGGCGAAGAAGCCGACCAGGAGCGTCGCTGAGCCGGTCTGGACCACCAGGGTGCCGGCGAGGAGGTCGCCGACGGCGGGGACGTGCGCGAAGACGTCGAGCCGTCCGGCCTCGAGCAGGCCGACGCCGACGGTGAGCCAGAAGCCGATCTGGTAGGGGTTAGAAAGCGAGAGCACGAACGTCTTGCGAAAGCCCGCCGCAGTCGACTCGCCGCCGTCGGTGAAGGAGGCCGCGGCGCGCGCTTCTTCGATTGCGCCGACCGCGAAGTAACACATCAGCAGGCCACCGACCAGATAGAGGACGGGCCGGACGGTCGGGACGCCGTCGACGACCGCGACGACGCCGCCGAGCGTGAGGACGAAAAAGAGCACGTCCGCGCTCATCGCCCCCAGCCCGGCCCGGAAGCCGGCCGTCCAGCCGCGGACGACGCTCTCCTCGGCGATGATGGCGTTCATCGGTCCCGGCGGGGCCGCGAGCGCGAGGCCGAAGACGGCCCCCGCGAGCAGCGTAACCAGCGTCGTGAGCACGGTCTCGAGTCGGTGTCCGGCCGTGAAAAACACAGCGACTGGCCCGGCCCATCCGCCGAATTATACCACCCTCAGTGTACAATTTCGTCGGGTGTTGAGGCGATTCGTACCAGCGTGTCGGATCGAGTCGGTCGAACTGAACTCCGCCTCATCGAGGGGGGCCGATCCACAAACACCGACCTACATTACGCGAGGGTCGTAACCTGATGTATGGGCTTTCACACCTTCGACCCTGACCGCGCTCCGGACCTCGAGGACGTCACCCGCTATCGGTGGTGTTCCCAGGAGGAACTGCTGACCTGGCTCGAGTCCCACGACGAACAGGTCGTCGCCGACCTCGGCAGCGGGACGGGCTTTTACGCCGACGACGTGGCTCGCTACGTCGGGTCCGTCTACGCCGTCGACCTCCAGGCGGAGATGCACGAGTTCTACCGCGAGAAAGGCGTCCCGGAGAACGTCGAGTTGGCCCAGGCGCCCGTCGACGACCTCCCACTGGCCGACGACAGCCTCGATGCCGCCTTCTCCGTCGACACCTACCACGAGTACGAAAGCGAGGAGAGTCTGGCCGAACTGGCGCGCGTCCTTCGCCCGGGCGGCCGCGTCGTCACCGTCGACTGGTCGGCGACCGGCGACCGCGTCGCAGGGCCGCCGCTCGAGGAACGCTACGCCCTCGGCGACGCCGTCTCACACTTCACCGACGCCGGCTTTACCGTCACGCACGCCGTCGACCGCCACGAGACCTACGTCTGCGTCGCGCGGCGCTGACCAGCGGCCGGCCGTCATCCACCGGCAAGTCGACCGCCGACACCCGTCGTCTGCCGGCCCAGGACTTTGTCACTCGCACCCATAGTGGACGCTATGGACCGCGGACGGATCGTCCGACTCGGTCGCTCGCCGACCCGACGGCGACTGCTCGCCGGAGCCGGCCTGGCGGCGGTTGCTGGCTGTCTCGAGGACGATGCGAGCAGCGAGCCGACAGCCGGGAGCGACGAGCCAGCCGGCCCGCCGTTCGAACTCACCACCGGCGACGCCCCTGGAAGCGAGGCTGCGACGGCGACCGTCCCCGCAGGCGACCGTCCGCTGCTCGTCAACTTCACCCGGACTGGCTGTCCGACCAGCGAGGGCCTGCTCGAGAACGTCGACGACGCAGCCGATCGGCTGGCAGCTGCCCGCAACCTCGAGTCGGGCGACGGCCTCGCTGTCCTCTCGGTAATCGACGCCACCTACGGAAGCGACGACTCACCGGCTGAGCTCGCGGATTGGTGGACCGCCCACGACGGCGACTGGCCGCTCGGCGTCGACGAGGACGGCGCGCTCACCGACCACTACGACGTGGGCGGCTTTCCCGTGCTCGCCGTGATCGACGCCGACGGCGAGGTCCGCTGGCGCGAAGCGGACGCCACGTCGGTCGACCGGATCGTCGACGGCGTCGCCGACGCGCTCGAGGACTGATAGCTGACTCGCCGGGCGGCCAGCCCGGACGATGCGATCAGCCCTCCCGTTCGGGCACCAGCGGATACGACTGGGCACCGCCGTGAGAGTTACGCGCGACGAGCGTCGCGACGGCGGCCGTCCCGTCGATCACCGACCGTCGGCGCTCTTCGTACGAGAGGATCGTCAGGTCGAGACACGCCCGCAGCAGGTCGTTCGACCGGTAGCGGTGGCGGTCGCTCGAGGGGCCGACCTCGATCGGGTCGCTCGAGCGCAGGTGGTGTTCGTAGACGAGCACACCGCCGGGAGCCAGCGCCTCCTTCAGCGCGGGGAGGTGCTCGAGGGCGGCGAAGAAACTGACCGTGATCACGTCGTATCGATCCGGTTCGAGGTCGATCTCCGCGAGGTCGGCGCGTCGCCAGTCGACCTCGAGGTCGCGGCGTTCAGCACGCTGCTGGGCCTGCTCGAGGGCGACGTCTGAGACGTCGATCGCCTCGACGTCGTAGCCGTGAGCGGCCAGAAAGAGGGCGTTTCGACCGATCCCAGTGGC
>SLIS01000355.1 GCA_007135505.1 Halovivax sp. | reverse complement strand
TCCGGAACCGCGTGTTCAGCGACCGATCGTTCGAGATCGTCCTCATCCCCGGTAATCACGACGTCGAGGCGTTCCGGGGCGACCTCTTCTTCGGCGACGCCTGCACCGTCATCGCGGAGGAGCGCCACTTCGGGGAGTGGGTGTCGCCGGACGGGGACTGCAAGGTCGTCGGGATTCCCTACCGCGAGCGGGCCACCGACGAGTTGCTGCTCGCGCTGGCCGACCGGCCGGCGTTCGACGGCACGGAGATCCTGCTGTTTCACGGCAGCCTCGACGCCCCGATCGACGCGGAGACGGGCGACGAGGGCGCCTATCGGTATTTCCCCGTGACCGAGTCGCGATTGACGGCACTCGGCTTCGACTACTACCTCGCCGGTCACTATCACGGCCCTCACCTCCTCCAGTTCGACGACGGCGCGGGCTTTGCCTACCCCGGGACGCCGGCCTCGACGCGGTCGTCCGAGACCGGCCGTCGACGGGTCGTTCGGCTCGAACCCGACGCCGGGTTGACGTTCGACTCGCTCGAGACGCTCCACCACCTCGAAAAGCGCGTCACCGTTACGCCGGGGACCGAGGACGAGGTCGTCGCCGACCTCGAGGCGTGGATCGAGTCGGCCGTCGCGCCCGACAGCGTCCCCTCGATCGTGGTCGACGGCGTCCTCGCGGCGGGCGAATCGGACTTCGCCGAGCGGCTCCACGCGGTCGCGGACCCGGCGTGGGTCACGAACGAGACGATCAGCGCTGCCCACGTGCGCGGCCATCCGGTGTTCCAGGCGTTCGAGGAGCGACTGGCCGACGAAGACTGGGACGCGGAGACGAAAGCGGCGGTCCGGACCCGAACGCTTCGGGCCGCGAGTCGGGTCCTCGCGACGCGGAGGCCCGGGTGACGATGCGCCTCCACACCGCCGAGATCGATCGCTACGGGCCGCTCGCGGGCTGTCGGCCGCCCTGCGGGGATCTCACGATCGTCGCCGGACCGAACGAATCCGGCAAGACCCTCTACCTGGAGGCCGTCCTCCAGCTCTTAGAGCCCGACGTCACGGACCATCTGGAGCCGGGCCCGCGGGTCGAGGGCTCGCCGACCGGCCGCATCGTCCTCGACGACGGTGCCGACCACCACGCCCTCGGCAACGGAACGGCGTTGAGCGACGTCTCCCGCGTCGAGGCGTCCCATCTGTACAACCTGTTCGTCATCCGGGACAGCGATCTCGCCCTCCCCGACGGTTCGGCGTACTACACCTCGCTCGTCGAACACCTCGGCGACGTCCACACCTCCGAAATCGCCGCGATCCGGGAGCGACTCGTCGACGAGGGGCGACTGACGGCGTCCCGTCTCGATCTCGCGGATCGGGACTACGACACCAAGACCGTTCGGGTGAACGCCGAGGCGCTGGCCGACGAGATCGAGGCGTACCTCGACACCGCGGCCGAGGAGGGCATCGACGACCTGGCTCGCGAACGCCTCCAGGTTGGATCAAAACTCCGGACGGTCGAGGCCAGACTCGACGCACAGCAAACCGCCAGAGAGCACGTCGCGATCGAGGACGCGGCGGCCCAGCTTGCGATCTATCGGACGGCGACCGAGACACTCGAAGACGCGAACGTCGACCGGGAGACCCTCGAGGCGCTTCGCGACCGCGACCGAGATCGCACGCACGCCACGCGCCGGATCGAGGGGATCGAGTCGACGCTCGAGTCGACGCGCGAGGCACTCGAACGCCACCGCGACGCCCGCACCGCGGCGCGCGATCGCTACGAACGGCGGTCCCAGCGCCGAAGCGACGTCGCCCGCGTCGAATCCCAACTCGGGGACTATCGAGACCGGACCGGCGACCTGGCTGCCGGTGGTGCCGACGCGCTCGCGTCGCGACTCGCCCAGCGACGGACTGCGACCCTCGGCGGACTCGTCGGCGCCGGGATCGCCGGCGCAGCGAGCGCGGTAACGGGCTCTCTCCCGGCCGCGGCGTTAGCGTTCGTCCTCGCTCTCGTCGGGATCGTCGCGGCGTGGTCACACCGCCGGCTGACGAGTCGAGCCGCCGCGACCGACGCGCTGGAACGCGACCTGCTTCGGACGGCCCGCGACGCCGGCTTCGAGGTCGACTCGGTCACCGAGGTCCCGGCTCGCGTCCGGACCTATCGCGACGAACTGGAGGCGGCCGAATCGCGCGTTCGCGACCTCGAGACCCGCGTCGACCGGACGACCGAGCGCCTCGACGAGCTGGAGGCGAGACGCCGGGAAGCCGTCGAAGAGCGACGAGCTCTCGCGGACGATATCGAGGGGGCGCTGACGGCCGCGGGCCTCGACTCGATCGACGACTACGAGGCGCGGGTCGAGGCCGTCGAGGCCGAGCAACGACGCCGCTCGGAGGCCGCGACGATCCTCTCCCGCGAACTCGGCGAACCCGACGCCGACCGGACGTCCGAAAAGTGCGCGGCCTGGGAGTCGGCGCTCGCGGACTGGCGAGCCGAGGTGGGACCGACCGACGATGCGGGGGACGCGGACGTGGAGTCGACCGACGGTACCGCGGATGCCGACGCCTACGACGAGGCGGAACTCGAGCGACTGGAACGTCGACAAGCGGAGCTCTCTGCTCGCCTGTCGGCGGTCACGGCCGCCCTCGAGGACTTCGAAACCCAGCTGGACGCGTTCGAGCGCCGGGCGACCGATGTCTCGCCGCCACCGTTCGTCGAGTCGTCGCCCTCGCTCGAGGCCCGGACGATCGACGGGCTGGCCCACCTCGCCGCGTCACTGCGGACCGTCGTCGACGAGATCGAGGCGAACGCCGACCGATCGCGAAAGGCGATCGGGATCCTCGACGCCATCGAGGCGGACGAACAGCGGAAGGTCGCGACGCTCTTCGATCCCGACGGTCCCGCTTCGAAAACGCTCGCCCACCTCACCGACGGCCGCTATAGCGCGGTCGAGTACGTCCCCGAGGCCGGCTCGCTCGAGGTGCGGGCGGCGGACGGGGCCACGTTCACGCCCCACCAGCTGAGCAAGGGGACCCGCGACCAGCTGTACTTCGCCGCCCGCCTATCGCTCGCGAAGCAACTGCTGGGTGGCAACGCCGGTTTTCTCCTGCTCGACGACCCGTTCCTCGCGGCCGACCGGGATCGCCTCCGCAACGGGTTCGAAACCCTCCGTGACCTGGTCGAGGACGGCTGGCAGATCCTCTATCTCACGGCCAAGCGGGAGGTACGCGAGACGATGGCTGCGGAATTCGGGTGTTCTGTCTACGAGATGGACCCGCTCGAGACCTGAAAATGCCGTAAACGCACTCGACGCGGACGGGTGAACGCGCTCGAACGGACGGACAAACACGCTCGATACGGACGAACGAACACGCTCGAACGGACGGACAAACACGCTCGATACGGACGAACGAACACAATCGACACGGACAACGGCTGCCCCGATTGGTCCGGATTCTCACGCCAGCACGGCCGGCGAGAGGCCGATTCCGAGGTAGGCGAGGAGGACGACGAGGATCGCCCCGGGGATCCCGCCGATGGCCACGATCAGGACGACCAGCGGCGTTATCTCGACGCCGAACCCGAGCCATCCGAACACCAGCAGGGCGAGCAGTCCGACGACGGCGTTGACGATGAACGGCTTGATCGTCCGAATGATCCGGTAGGCGCCGAACGCGAAGGCGAGAACCACCAGCAACACGAGGACCTCGAACCCAGTTATCGACATGCGTGATGGTCAGGACCGGCGAGGTAAAATAGTTGGCTCGTCCCGTCCCCGAATCGTCAGCGAGCGAACGTAATGAGGGCGCACGGACGGTATTCGGCAACCGCTGTTGGGGCCGTCACTCGCTCGCAGCCGCGAACGCCCGATCGAACGGTCGGCGATCCGCGAGCGAGAACAGCGGTTCGACGTCCGTCCGGGCGTAGTGGGCGAACATCGCCTCGAGTTCGCGGAAGGTCTTCGTGTCGGTCGCGCCCGCGTCGGCCAGTTCGAGGTACCGCGGGCCGAGCGTGGGGACGTCGGCGCCGAGGAGGTAGGGCTTCGTGGCGTCCACGGTCGATCGATTCGCGGCGAGATCGACGTCGCCGAAGTCGTACTCGGTGAGCGGCGTCCGCTCGACCGGCACCTCGAGGGCTTCGCACGCTCGTTCGAACGGCGGCCGGTAGCCGTGGACGGTCCGGAAGGGCTCGTGGACGCGCTCGAGGAGGTCGACGTGCTCGGTGGCACGGAACAGGGATTCGACGCGATCAGCGACGTCGTATCCTGCCTCGGACACGTCGTATCCCGTCTGGGACGGCTTGTCCTCGCAGGCCTCGGCCGCAATCTGTGCGCGCTCGCGCAGGTGCGGACAGTCGAAGGACCGACCGTTGTACGAAAGCAGTTCGTCGCCGCCCCGTCGTTCGAGCCACTCGACCGTTCGCGAGATGACGTCGAGTTCCGCGGCGGGCTCGGTTCCGTCCCGGAAGAACACCTCGTGATCGACGGGCTCACCGGGAGCGGGCCGATGGCCGACGCAGACGCAGAAGAGTTCGACGTGGGCCGAATTCGTCAGGTCGCGATCGACCCCGTCGGGAAGGGCCGCGTCGATGGTCTCGATGTCGAAGGCGAGCGTGCCACCTCGGGTCATCGCGGTCGACGCCTCCCCGGAACGGTCGTCGGCCGTCTACGTCCCGGCCCACCCTCGCTCGTCCCGATCGCGTGGGTGCGGTTCCTGACGGTTTCGTCGTCGTTCATGTCAGCCGACTTTCCCGGCCGGCGATATATGTGTTGTCGCTCGTACTGGGGTCGCTCAATCCGCCCGCTTCGCGAGCACCAGTAGCCCGACGGTGTCCTCGAGCGCCGTCGGCGAGACGTCCTGATTCCCGTCGAAGCGGACCACCTCGCCGTCACGGACCTCGTGCTCGTCGTCGCCGAGGGACACCGATAGCCCGCCTTCGAGCACGTGGAGGACGATCCGGCGATCCGGATGCTGGTGTGGCGCGACCGACTCGCCCTCGGCGAGGGTGAGCCGAATCGTCATCGGTTCCTCGTCGAAGCAGTGGGCGTGCGGGGTCCCCGCCAGCTCGTCGATGACGACTTTCTCGGTCGGGGCGACCCGGTCCGTCGGGGCTCTGGTGTCCTGGGATGCCATGGCTACAGCTTGCGTCTCCGGGACGGTGGGCCGTGTGCCGAACACGTTCGAGGACGGGCCGCGATCCGCCCGGCTGGTCCGGCAAGTCGTCGCTCACCGCCGTTCGGCGAAGATGGTGAGCAGGATCCAGGCGTAGCCGAGCGAGCCGAGGAGGACGATCGCGGCGCCGAGGTGAGCGATCGCAGGGCCGAGGTGGCCACTCCCGCCGCCGGGCTGGGCGATTCCCGCTCCGGTCAGCCAGGCGCCGATCGCCCCGACGACGAACCCACCCGCGAGGGCCAGTGCCACGGCCGTCGCGCTCCGCTCGCCGACGCCGACCGTCTCCCCGATGGCCGGCGGGTAGAACTGGAAGGTGACGCCGACGATCGTCAGGCCCAGGAAGCCGCCGATTGCGAGGCGGTAGTGGGCGTCGGCGACCGCGAGGTCGACGAGTTCGACGCCCATCGCCCAGCCGAGCCCGACGGCGGCGATGCCCAAGACGCCGCCGATCGCGATGGTACGGTGGCCGACCCGATCGCGATCGCTGGTGTGGACGAGTTCGACCACGGTGAGTCCGTAGCCGACGATGGCGACGGCGAACAGCGTCGCGCCGGCGGTGAAGATCGCCCCGCCCTGGAAGTCGATGACGAGCAGTGCGGGGGCAACGGCGCCCGTCGCGAGCGTGATCGCCACGAGTGCGGGTCGTGGCGTCCCTACCAGCAGACGCGGCAGGAGTCGAAAGCCGATTCCGAAGAGCATCAGCGTGGCCGCGCCGGCCGCGAGGACGTGCGACGCCGCGGGCCCCGCCGGAACCAGCGTGAGCGTCGTGGCCGCCGTCGAGCCCAGCCCCAGCTCGATCGCCGGGATCGAGACCGATCCCCGGACGTCGGTCAGCGCATCGAGGACGGGGACGAGCCCGCCCCAGAGCAGGTAGAGGCCGACGACCGGGACGACGGCGTTGGCCGCCCGGTCGACCGGCCGTCGGTGCCGATTGGGACCGGCGGTCCCCGTCTCGGCGCCGGTGGGGTTGTCTCGCACCGTCCAGGCGAGCGTTGCGACGAAGACGAGCACGCCGCCGAGCCACGCGAGTGCTCCGGCGGCGACCAGCCCGTCGGCCGTGAGGCCGCTTGCGTCGACGACGCTGGCGAGCGGATCGCCGTCGCGAAGCCGGCCGAGAAAGAGCCCGAGCACGCCGACGATCGAAAGCGGGAGGTGCACGAGCGGGGCCGACGGCGCGACCAGCTCGCGATCGAAGTACGAGGGCACGAGCGCGTAGGCCTTCCCGAAGATCACGGCGAAGACGAACCCCTGAAGGCCGAGCGCGACCGTGGCCGAGCGACTCGCGCCGACCAGCGCGGCCGCGTTCCAGCAGACGAACCAGCCCACGCCGACGGCCACGAACGCCCGCGCCCCGCGTGTGGTCGCGCCGGCGGTCACGTGTGCCCCCCGTCCGTCGTCGGCCGAACCCGCTCCGACCTCGACCCAATCCGTTCCGTCGTCGCCCGGACCCGTTCCCACGTCGCCCGAACGCGTACCGGGACTCCCCCCGGGACGCGTCTGCCAGGTCGTCGTGCCGCTTCCGGCCCGTTCGGCATCGACTGCCCGTTTGTTGCCCGCCCCGTTGAATCCTTCCCGGAGATGTTCGGCCGTGGCCGTCCGGTCGACACCGCACCGGCGGATCGATCGCTCGAACCGGCACTTGCCCGACGCATAACAAATGGCTTTTTATGCGGACCCTTCGTACCCCGACGCATATGTTCAAGGCCATCGTGAGTGCGGAGACGCTCTCGAGCGCACTCGACTCGGTGAGCGTGCTGGTCGAGGAGTGCAAGATCCACCTCGAAGCGGACGGCCTGCGGATCCGGGCCGTCGACCCCGCGAACGTCGGGATGGTCGACCTCTCGCTCGACGCCGACGCGTTCGAGTCCTACGAGGCCGACGGCGGCCTCATCGGGGTCGACCTCTCGCGACTCGAAGACATCGCCGGCATGGCCGAGTCCGGCCAGCTGGTCCAGCTCGAACTCGACGAGGAGACCCGCAAGCTCCACGCCCAGATCGAGGGCCTGGAGTACACCCTCGCGCTGATCGATCCCGACTCCATCCGCCAGGAACCGGATATCCCGGACCTCGACCTGCCGGCGCGCGTCGTCCTCGAGGGCAAGGACGTCAACCGCTCGGTGAAGGCCGCCGACATGGTCTCCGATCACATCGCCCTAGGCGTCGACGAGGGCGAGGAACACTTCTACGTGGACGCCGAGGGCGACACGGACGATGTCCACCTCGAACTCACGAAGGATGACCTGATCGATCTCGAAGTCGGTAACGCCCACTCGCTGTTCAGCCTCGACTATCTCAAGGACATGAACAAGGCGATCCCGGCCGATGCCGAAGTGACGGCCGACCTCGGCGAGGAGTTCCCCATCAAGCTCTACTACGGCTTCGCCGAGGGACAGGGCCAGGTGACGTACATGCTGGCGCCGCGGATCCAGAGCGACTGAACGGTCGAGAAGTCCCCCGACCCTGGACTCGCGACGGTCGCGGTCGCCGCCATGGCGCGGTCGATATCGTCGTCTCGGTAGTTTCGTTCTCCGCGCCCTGTTACCGTTCCCGGCCAGCCGCGGTGTCCGCGAGTTGGCCGTGACCCACCCGCTCAATACGAGACGTCGACAGCCGATCGATCTCCGTCGACGCGGGCGGAAGCACTGCCGTCACGTTCGAACACCACTTCGAGGAGCCGGGCGAATACGAGGTGGCGATCGACGACGCGACCGCCGAAACGGTAACCGTCTCGGACGAGCGAAGCGCCGGGCTTTCGCTTCCCGCGATCGGACTCGCCGCGATCCTCGCGTTGCTCGTGATCGCCCTTCTCGCTCGGTTCTGGCTCTACTGAGGGGAGACCGGCTTCACGGCGCGAGGTGGTTGTTGTCCGTCCGATTCGAATCCGTTCGCTCGACCGACCGCACGAACGCCGCTATCCTGTCGTTCACTCGCTCCGGTCGTTCCACGCCGGCCAGGTGACCGGCGCCCTCGAGGGGTTCGATGGAACTCTCGGCGATGTCCGCTGCCAGCGCGTGGCCGTTCTCGACGGGGACGAGTCGATCGGCCGTGCCGTGGATCACGAGCGTCGGGAGCGAGAGCTTCGGCAATCGGTCGCTCGGATCGAAGCCGTCCCAGGCGGCCCACTGTGCGTCCCGCGTCGCGGCGTCCGGTCCCTGCTCGTCCTGCCAGGCGAGGAGCCGGTCGAACAGGTGCGGGTTTCGGGCGACGAACGGCGGGGTGAAGAACGGTCGCAGTCGGTTTCGATCGCGCTCCCTGGCCGACGTACCCTCGGGATCTCTGACCTGCGAACGGGACTCTTCCGGCGTCTCCGGCGTTCCCGGGCCACCGTGGCGCGTTCCGAGCAGCGAGAGCGATTGGATCCGACGGTCGTCTTCCAGGGCGCATTGCAGCGCGACGGCGCCCCCGAGGCCCTGGCCGACGAGGTGGACGACCTGACTCCGTCCGCGACCGAGCGCGGCGTCGTCCGCGAGGACAGCCTCCAGATCGGCCGCGAGATCCGCGATCGCGTACCCGCCGCCGTGGGCGACGACGGATCGTCGGAGTCGTTTCGGCAGCGACCCGACGCCGGGGGCGAGCCCTGCGTCGGAGCGTCGGGTACCGTCGTCGAGCGAAATCCCGTCGCTCGGCCCGACCGGCCCGGTCCCCCTGAGAAACGGCACGATCACGCGCCGACGTCCCCGGAACGCCTCGCGCTGCCAGCGCCAGGCCCACCGCCCGAGTTCGACGCCGCCGACGAAGACGATCGGCGGGCCCCGGGCCGACTCGTCGTCGACCGAGTCCACCTCGTAGCGAAGCGAGACGCCGTCGTGACTGGCTCGCGGCATACGCCACCGTCGACGGGAACGTACATTAACGATGTGTCGATTCTCCCGGTGGAATCACCTGTGCCGATCTGATTCGCCCGGTCCGGCCGGATTCTACCGGTCGGCTCGATTCGCCCGGTCCGGCCGGATTCTACCGGTCGGCCCGATTCGACCGACCCGTTCCGGCTTGCACCCGTCTCCTGCAATGGTCAACCATCGAGTTTATCCTGATTCGGACACATTCCTCGCTAGCGATGGAACCGCTGTACGCCCGGTATCCGTTCCTCGACGCCGCGAGAGACGCCGTCGCGTCGGAGGCGGTCGACCTCGTGACGGTCGTCGAGACGGAACCCGCCGTCGTCGAGCGCGCCGCGGAGCGCGTCGAACGCGCCCTCGAGGAGGGCGACGTGGGCGAAGCGGTTCGTGACAGTCGGGTCGAACTCTTCTCCTATCCCGTGGCCCGGGTCCTCGTCTCGCTCGTCGAGGAGCGGGTACTCGTCCGCCGGTACGCCCGGGCCGAGGGGGCGGTCGCCCACCAGCGCTTCAGCGCCGACCTCGAGGACACGACGGAGTTAAAGAGCGTCGAATCGACGGGTCTCGACCTTCCGGCGCTGCTCGCGGAGTTCGATCTCGAGGACTCGACCCGGACGGTCCCGGGTGACGCCGACGGCGGACCGGGCGCAGGCACCGGCACCGACGCAAGTACCGCCGGGGCCGGTCCGGCCACGCAGTCCACGACCGACGAGCCCACGTATCTGATCGAGGTGGGCGCGTACCTGCCGCTGGCTGCGGATTGCTGGGGCGACGAGTGGCGGCTGGTCAACCGGGCCCTGGCCGACGGCGAGGTGCCGGTCACGGAGACGGAACTGCTGACGCTTTTGCGAGAGGCCGTCGCCAGCCGGGTCGAAGCGGGACTGCCGTTCGACGTGCCGGATCCGATCGCCGACGCGCTCGCCGAGGAGGCCGCCGAACTCACCGAACTCTGCGCCCAGCTCGAACTCGTCCGCGAGATCGACACCGTCGTCCCGGAGCTGTTCCCGCCGTGCATGAAGGCCCTTCTCGACGACATCCAGAAGGGCGAACACCTCCCACACCACTCGCGCTTTGCCATCACGGCCTTTCTCACCTCGATCGGCATGACGACCGACGAGATCGTCGAACTCTACCGAATCAACTCCTCGTTCGGCGAGGAGATGACGCGCTACCAGACCGACCACATCCGCGGCGACACTTCGCCGACCGAGTATTCGCCGCCGTCCTGCGCGACGATGCAGTCCTACGGCGACTGTGTCAACATGGACGACCTCTGTGAGCGCATTCCGCACCCGATGGCCTACTACGAACAGCGCCTCGACGACGAGGACGAGGACGACCTCGAGGACTGGCGGGAGGAGAAAGCCGAGGCGGAGTGATCACGGTCGAACGTCCGTTGGACGGCTACGCACCGCACAGACAGTGCCGTACGGCCGTACCCAGTCGGCGGTAGATAGTCTGGGGGTAGATAGTCCGGGAGACGTTCACGCGTCGGCCTGTCACGCCGCTGCGTCGGCGTCCGCGTCGTCCTCGCCGGGCGGTGTCGGGTCCGAGATGGTGTAGGCCAGGCCGACGCCGACGAGCGTCACGAGAATGATGAAACCGACGATCGCGCCGATCATCATCGGTGCACCCTCGTCGCCGAGGTACTGCTCGTTGCCGTAGGTGAACCCGATCCAGGTCATGGCGCCGAGCATGACGATCACGCTCGCGACGGCGGCGACGATTTCGATGATGCGATCCCGTTCGAGCATACGTCCCTCTTCGACGGTTCGGACAAAAGCGTGTCGAAGGGAGCGTCCACCGCTCGGCGGGGATCCGTCGGCGCACGCCGTTTCGGTACCAGCGGCCCCTGACAGTGCAAGGGGCGGTTTATCTCCGGGGAACGCCTTCTATCTACGACCGCCAACAGACCACTCGCGAACCATCAGACGCGCTCTCGAACCCACCAGCGTCTTCGAAATCCATGCCAACGACTGCCTCGCCGAAAACGTCACTGCCCGTTCCCGACGCGGACCGCCTGGACGAGCGGTCGCGCCGGGCCCGAACCGAATCGATGTCCGTCCTCGCCCTCGGCGACGGCCTCTACGAGGTCGAGTCCGAGGGCGACGAGACCTACCTCGTCGACGCGACGGCCGGCCGGTGTAGCTGTCCCGACCACCTCTTCCGGGGTGCTCGCTGCAAGCACGCCCGGCGCGTCGCGATCGAGATCACCGAGGGCCGAGCGCCGCCGCCGGGGAAACTGGCCGCGCCGTGTACCGATTGCGCCGAGCCGGTCTTCGTCGACGAACCCGTCGAGGAACCGGTGTACTGCGATCGTCACGTGCTCGAACCGGGCGACCGAGCGCGCGACCGGGAAACGGACGCCGTCGTGACGGTCGTCGACGTCTCGAACCGCCGCGCTGACGCGACCCGGATCCCCGAAACGGGCGATACCGTCGCCGACTACGAGACGAACGAGACCTACGACGGCGACGTCCCGGTCGTCGCGGCGGTGTTCCCGCACGCGACCGTCCAGCGAAACGGGCCCGTTCCACGGACCCTGCGGATCTACCTCTTTCCGCGAACGCGACTCGAAGCGGTCGAGGCGTAGCGCCCTCGTCCTCGTGATCCCGTAAAACCGACCGCATCGTCGACCTACACCGGTTTTTATCGTGGCCGAACCCGAACGGCCCCGCATGAGCGAAGACACCGGCGCCGAAGCAGGGATCGACTTCGGCCGGTTCGATCGGGGCAGACACCTCAATTACTGGACCCTCGATCCGACCTTGCAGCGTGAACTCCGACGGGTACTCGATCACGACGAGTTCCAGTGGGCCGAGTCGCGACTCGCGTCCTTCGGCGAACTGATCGGCCACACCGTCGCGGACAACGCCGATCGCGTCGACGCGGCCGGTCCCGCACTCGAGCCGTACGACCGCTACGGCGACGTGCAAAACCACGTCCGGTATCCGCCCGAACAGCTCGAGAACGAGCGACTGGTCTACGAGCGCGGGATCGTCGCGGACGCGTTCGAGGCGCCCCTGGACCGGGACGAACCCATGCCGCTCTCACACGCCCTCGGCATGCTCTCCTTACTCTGCTATGCCGACGCCGGATTCGGCTGTCCCGTCGCGATGACGATGGGCGCGGCGCTCGTCCTGGAGAAGTTCGGCGACGAGACCACGGCACCCTACTACGACGGGCTCGTCAGTCGGGAGTACGACGACCTGCTCGAGGGGGCGATGTTTCTCACCGAGGAACAGGGTGGCAGCGACGTCGGCGCCATCGAGACGGAGGCGGTCTACGACGAGGCGTCGGGATACTGGCGGCTCACGGGCGAGAAGTGGTTCTGTTCCAACATCGACGCCGAAGGCGCGCTCGCACTCGCCCGGACGCCCGACGCTCCCGACGGCACGGACGGTCTCTCGATGTTCCTCGTCCCGCACGCCGACCCCGACGCGTACGACGAACCCCTGACGAAGGGCGACCGGCGCGAGGCCGGCGAGGGCGGACTCGACCCGGACGCGGTGAACGACCAGCTGTACCGTCGGCTGAAGGACAAGTTGGGGACGATCGCGGTCCCGACGGGCGAGGTCGAGTTCGACGGGGTGAAGGCCCTCCTCGTCGGCGAGGAGCAACGCGGGTTCGCGCAGATGGCCGAGATGCTCAACGTGGAGCGACTCGCGAACGCCGCGGCCTCCTGTGGGGTGATGGGCCGCGCACTCCTCGAGAGCCGGATCCAGGCCGCGAACCGGGAGGTCTTCGGCAGCCCGATCGAGGCGTACCCACTCATGCGCGAGGACCTGGTCGACATGACCGTCGACTACGAGGCCGCGACGGCGTTTACCTTCGAGGCGGCTC
>SLIS01000014.1 GCA_007135505.1 Halovivax sp. | reverse complement strand
GGCGAGTTCGTCAACCGCGAAGAAGCCATCGAAGAGCTGCTGTCGACCGGGCTGCGCGCCTACAAGACCAGCGGGCCGATGGAAGACGAGGAACCGGGGTTCGAAGAAGACGGTCTGATGGGTCACGACGACGAGTACGTGTTCTAACCGACTATACCGTCCAGAGAACGGGGATTGCGACCGTTACGGCGAGCCCCAGTGCCAGGACGACCAGCCCGTAGGCGACGGCCGATCGATCGAATCGGCTCATCGGTGCGGTCGATCGTTCCGTTTCGGCCAAATCATCGTCCGGCCGATCGCTACTCGACGCGTTGTCGTCTGTCATGGCTCGGGATTCGTGCGTTCGATACTTAAAAACACCTCTCGGGCACGATCGGGTCGGGGCGTCGATCCGCGATTCGCCCGATCGAAACAATCACGGGGCGTTCTCCGGAAACACCCTGTCGAACGATCCGGGTTCCGACCGCTTTACTACCGTGGCGACGTACGATCCGGTAAATGGTGCTGACGAAGCGAATAATTCCCTGCATCGACGTCGACCTCGACGAGGACGGCAACGCCGCCGTCTACACCGGCGTCAACTTCGAGGACCTGCAGTACACCGGCGATCCCGTCGAGATGGCGCGCGCCTACAACGACGCGGGCGCGGACGAGTTCGTCTTCCTCGATATCACGGCCTCCGCGGAGGGCAGAGATACGATGCTGGACGTCGTCGAAGCCGTCGCCGACGAGGTGTTCATTCCGCTGACCGTCGGTGGTGGCATTCGAACGACCGACGACATCGCCGAGACGCTACGGGCCGGCGCAGACAAGGTATCGATCACGACCGGTGCGCTAGAACGTCCGGAGCTGATAACGGAGGGGGCGACGGCATTCGGCAGTCAGTGCATCGTAATCAGCGTCGACGCCCGGCGACGGTACGACGACGGGGGCGAACACTACGCCGAGATCGACGGCGAATCGTGCTGGTTCGAGTGTACGAAGAAGGGTGGCCGCGAGGGTACCGGCATCGACGTCGTCGAGTGGGCTCGCGAAGCGGATCGTCGTGGTGCCGGCGAGCTCTTCGTCAACTCCATCGATCGGGACGGGACGAAAGACGGATACGATCTCGCGCTGACCGGCGCCGTCTGCGACGCCGTCGACACGCCTGTGATCGCCTCCTCGGGCTGTGGCGAGCCGACCGACATGTACGACGTCTTCACCGAGGCCGGGGCGGACGCCGCGCTGGCAGCGTCGATGTTTCACTTCGACACCTACTCGATCGGGGAGACGAAGGCCGCCCTCGCTGATCGGGGGATCGAGATACGTCAGTGAGAAAGATCCGCGTCGGTAGCACGACGGTTCCGTCGTGGCCGACACGGTGCCTCGATGGGACCCGTCGACGACTCGTCCCGTTCAGGCCGATTCGAACGCGTTTCGGAATGCGTCCGTCTTTTTACGGATGTCGCCGGCAGCCGCCTCGAGCGCATCGATCGGTTCGACGGTCCCGTCCGTTTTGAGCGTCAGTATCGGATCGGTCTGACCGCCCGACTGTTCGGGGTTGATGTCGTACGTGGCCGCGCGAATCGCGTCGTGTTCGAGCAGCGTCCCCTTCAGCACGTTCATGAAGGTGTGATCCTCGCCCGCGATTTCGATGGCGAGTTCCTCGTCGGTGTGTTCGGTGACCCGCAGTTCCATACCCCTACGTGGGTGAGTTAGCTGTTTGTACCTTTCGAAGCCCCCGCACGTTGCTGGGCTACCTCGTCCGCTATCGTTCCACGAGGTGAACAGGAAACCGCCAGTAGAACAGGTCGACGAGAAAAGCAGATAGAGCGAAGAGTAGATAGAGCGAAGAGCAGGCAGGGCAGGTCGACGAGTCGGTGCAACCGACGAATTGACGGGCGACCGGTGAGGGAAAACCTAAAGCAGTGCGTGGTCAGGACGAACACATGCAGCGTTGGGTTCGCCTGGGAATGCTGGTTGCCGTGCTGGTGATTCTATTCGTCGGGTTCTACACGGTTCGGCGCCTCGATACCGGGCGGACAGACTGGCTCGAACCGCTCCGTTCCAGGTTCTACCTGGGTGTTCCCTGGGGGACACTGATCGTCGTGGGGTTCGTCCTCTCCGTCTACCTGTTCGTTCAGGATGGACGGACGTCCTGGAGTTCGCCGGTGACGATTCCGTTCCGGGCGTGGTCGTACCAGTATCCGCTCGGCATGGCGACCGCACCGTTCTCCCACGCCGGTCCCGGTCACCTGCTCGGCAACCTCACGGGGACGCTCGTGCTCGCCCCCATCGCCGAGTACGCGTGGGGACACAAACCCCGGTCGACCGATTCGGGATCGATATCGCCCGTCCCCGACGACCCCCGGCTTCGTGCGTTCGTCGTGTTCCCGCTGGCCGTAATCGCCATCGGCCTCCTGACGAGCGTCTTCGCCGTCGGCCCGGTCATCGGCTTTTCCGGCGTGGTCTTCGCGTTGGCCGGGTTCGCCATCGTCCACTATCCGATCGCGACCATCGTGGGAGTGCTTGGCGTCCACGGGGCGCTGTCGACGACGATCCGGGCGATACAGGACCCCCTGATCGGCGTGACCATCGGCCCGAGTTCACCCGCCCCGCCGTCCTGGGCGACGATCGCGATCCAGGCGCACGCGCTTGGGTTCTTTATCGGACTCCTCCTCGGAATTGTCCTGTTGCGCCACCGACAGGTCCGACCGGATCCGTTCTTCCTCTGGGTGGCCGTCGTCCTCTTCGGCTTCGGGCAGTCGCTGTGGGCGATTTACTGGTTCGGACCGGAGGGAACGTACTATCTCTTCCGGGGCCCGGGCGTCCTCGTCGTACTCGGCCTGTCGATCGTCGTAACTCTCGCCGTCGTCGCCTCGGATCGACCGCTCCTTCCCGGACAACAGCCGGCCGAGGACAATGCCACAGCATCGCCGGGAGCCGAGACGGCACCCGACTCGAGTGAGACGGTCGCGTCACCGGGCCGGCCGGCGCGTGCCGATATCACGCCGCCGACCCGGGACCGATCGACCGACCCGGCCGACAGATCCGCGCCGAAAGAATCGCCCGCCGTCGATTATACGCAATCCGGGGAACACACCACATCCAGCGAGTCGGCGTCGGACACGCAGGCAACTGATTCCGAACGAAGCCGTGACGAAAACCGCGCCCCGACCCGACGTTGGACGACTACCGTGCTCGCCGCGGCCGGACTGGATCGACTCACGCATCGGGGGACGGCGTTGCTCGTACTCGTGCTCGTCCTCGCCGCGATCAGTGGCCCGGCGCTCTTCGTGAACGCGGTCGTGATCGACGCCGGCGAGACCGAGTCGGCGCTAACCGTCGCGGACTATCACGTCACCTACGACGAGTCCGTCGAGAATCAGGTCGTCTCTATCG
>SLIS01000320.1 GCA_007135505.1 Halovivax sp. | reverse complement strand
TCGTCGGGTTCGTCGGGCTCCGGGCCGAACGCGTCGGCGATGGCGCAGGCGACGGGGTGCGCCGAGCGCTGTTCGAGCGCCGCCACCTGCTCGAACAGGCCGGTCGGCCCCTCGGCCGCCAGGACATCCATCTCGCCGGTCGTGAGCGTTCCCGTCTTGTCGAAGACGACGACGTCCACGTCGCGGATGCGCTCGAAGACGGTCTCGTCGAAAACGACGATTCCGCGCTCCAGTGCCTCGCGAACGCTGGTCGCGACCGCGAGTGGCGTCGCCAGGCCGAGCGCACAGGGACAGGAGACGATGAGGACGGTGAGTCCGATCAGCATCGCCGTCGCGAACGTCGCGCCGGTGAGGAGGTAGATCGCGGCGACGACCACGGCCACGACGGCGACCAGCGGGACGAATATCGTCGCGAGGCGATCGGCCAGTTTCTGAATGCCGCTCTGGGAGCTCTGGAGGTCCCAGACGAGGTCGGCGATGCGGTCGACGCTGCTGTGCGGGTCGTCTTCGACGGCGACGACGAGCGAGCCGTCGGTCAGGACGGCACCGCCGACCACCGCGTCGCCGGGTCGCTTCCCGACCGGGAGCGACTCGCCGGTGATCACCGCCTCGTCGACGGCGCCCTCGCCCTCGACGACGGTGCCGTCGACGGGAACCCGTTCGCCACCCCGGACGAGCAGGTGATCGCCGGCCTCGAGATCCGCCACGTCTACCGTCGTGGTCGAGCCGTCGGGTTCGTACCGGGTCGCCTCGCGGACCTGAGCGGCCGAGAGGTCGGCGAGTTTCTCCGTCGCGCGCCGTTTTATCTGCCCCTCGTAGTAGCCGCCGACCGTGACGACGAGGACGATCGCGACGGTGACGTCGTAGTAGACGTCGACCTGGCCGACGGCAACGGCGAGCGTGCTGTAGGCGTACGCCGCCCCCGCCGCGAGCGTCACCAGCAGGTCCATGTTCGGGTTTCGCGTCTTCAGACTGACGTAGGCACCCCTGATGATGGGCGCGCCGGTGACGAAGAAGACGACGCTCGTCAGGGCGAACAGGACGAAGAAGAACGGAACCGAGACGTCGCTGGTGACCATTTCGACCAGGAACTCGTGGGTAGCGTCGTCGTAGTACGGCGGCTGGACGTGTAGCGGGTAGATGAGCAGGAGGTACTGCATCATCACGACCATGCCGAAGAGGACGCCGACGATGAGCCGCGCCTCGTTCTGGTCCTTCGCCCGGCGGCTGGCGAGGGCGTCCTCGCGCGGATACGCCGCGTACCCCATCCCGCTCAGAACGTCGAGGAGCGCTCCCTCGTCGGTCTCGTCGGGGTCGTAGTCGACTCGAACCGTCTCCGAGACGTAGCTCGCCGCCACGTCGTGGACGCCGTCTGCGTCCGCACCGACGCGCTCGATGAACACCTCGCAGGTCGAACAGTGCATGCCCTCGACCTGGACGAAGGTCCGCTCGCTTCCCTCGGGGACCTCGGTCGATTCATCGGGTTCGGCGTCGGTGCCGTCCGCGATGGCGTCGAGATCCGCCTTCGAGACGTCGTCGAGGGTGTCGGCGACGTGCAGACAGCCCCGACAGCAGTAGCGCTCGCCGTCGTCGCCCTCGATCGTCGTCGACTCGAGGGGCAGCTCACACAGCGTACAGGCGCCGTCGGTCACCGGAACCACCCGCGACGACTCCCGTCGCAATGGACTGTGACGTCACGGCGGTCCGCGAGCGCGCGAGCGCCGCCACTCCGGGTGGCGAATTCGCGCGAGCCGCCGAGACGACCGTGCATAGACCGCCCTCCGGGCTGGACGGGAAAAACGGTTTCGCGGTCGGTTCGGTAGCAAACCGCTCCGGAGCATCCGTCGCTCCGGCGACAGTACTACAACTCGCCCTTCGTGCTCGGCGTCGCCTCCGCGCGACGCTCGTCGATCCGCGTCGCGTCGTCGAGCGTCCGGGCACACGCCTTGAACAGTGCCTCGATCTCGTGGTGTGCGTTCTCGCCATCGACGTCGGCGTGTACGGTGAGTCCGGCGTTCATCGCGACCGAGCGCCAGAAGTGACCCGCCATGTGACTGGTCAGTTCGCCGACCGACTCCTGGGAGAAGGCCCCGTCGAATCGAAAGAGCGGACGGCCGCTGACGTCGACGACCACCTCGGCGACGGCCTCGTCGAGAGGGACCCGGCGGTCGGCGAAGCGAACGATACCCGTCCGGTCGCCGAGTGCCTCGTCGAAGGCCGTGCCGAGACAGATGCCGACGTCCTCGACCGTGTGGTGGTCGTCCACTGCGAGGTCGCCGTCGCACGTGACCGCGAGATCGAAGAGCCCGTGCGTCGCGAACGCGGTGAGCATGTGATCGAAGAAGCCGATGCCCGTTTCGACGTCGGCCTCGCCCGTGCCGTCGACCCCGAGCGAGCACTCGATTGTCGTCTCGGCCGTCTCGCGCGAGACCGTCGCGGATCGATCGCTCATGACTCGACTACGGGGCTGTGGGTACAAGGTGATTCCGCTCGACGGCGATTGGAGACGGCGACGATGGTTGCATCCGACGGCAATCCCGAGAAAGGGGGTTACGGCCCTAGAAACCTTTGTAAAAGTTTTAACTCCTCCTGCGTGCGTTTCGAAACGTCGTTAGATAGTGTCAAAGGGAATGAAATGGCCCGAAACAGCGCCAATATTAGTTACAATATATGACGGTATGGATCGCGTGGTTCTTACAAGCGCTGACCAATCATGCTGTCCAAGTCCCCCCTCCTGGTTCCCGGCTCGTTCGTCCGGCTCGGCCGCGAAGCCGACGTCCTGGCGAGCAGGCTCGCCCGCTCGCTGAAAGCACCCCTCCAGTTCCTCTCGTTCTGGGGCGCGATCGGACTGCCGTTCGCGCACCTGGGACTGCTCGTGAACGGCCTCGAAAGCACCGGCGCGGTGATGGCGTTCGTCGCGCTGCTCGCGCTCAACGTCGTGGCGCTCTACGTCGGCCACGGATACAAACGGGACTGAGCCGCCCGGTCACGACAGTCGAACGCCCCCGCCGGTACGACGGCCGAACTCCCACGCGGCTACGACGTCGCGACGTCCTGGGCGTCCGCCAGCGAGAATCGTCCTTCGTAGAGCGCGCTGCCGACGACCGCAGCCGACGCGCCGGCTGTCCGGAGGGCCCGCACATCTTCGAGCGTCGCGACGCCGCCGCTCGCAATAACCGGGAGGTCCGTCGCGTCGACCAGGTCTCGAACGGGCTCGGCGGCGATTCCCGCGAGCCGGCCCTCGACGTCGACGTTCGTAAAGAGGATCGCGCCGGCACCCAGCTCCGCGTAGCGCTCGGCCGCCAGGGCGGGAGTCAGGCCGGTTCCCTCCGTCCATCCCTCCACGACGACCTCGCCGTCCTTCGCGTCGAGGCTCACGACGAC
>SLIS01000219.1 GCA_007135505.1 Halovivax sp. | reverse complement strand
AGCAGAACACTGACGAGGACGCCGGCGACGGCTATCGGACCGGCCGATTTAGTCCTCGCTGACGTTCAGTGGTTGCCAGTAGTCGGTGATGTGATTTCGGTATCGAAAACTCGCTGTGGAAATACGACAGCCGGTTCCGCAACTGCAGATGCCAATGTACCGCAGGTCAACCTGCCGGATAGGACAGATACTCTCCGCCGTGCAGGAGACAGGGCGTAAATCGGACATAGTTATCATCAGGAAAGATCAAAGATGAAATCATGGTCGTCTATCGATGTCTGGAATGCGATACAGCCGTAACTCGGCCGATAACCAAACTCACTGACGAGACGTTACTCTCCGAGAAGAAAAGCCCGATGCAGCTGGCAGAATTGGGCGCTGGTGAGCCGGATTACATCTCGGAAGGACGCTATCTGGAGAGCCCTGATGATAGTCCCATTCCGGGGGCAGACGGCTGGCCCCTGCTAAATCCGGAGGACATGGTCGAAACGACACTAGATCTGGAGGTCTACCGTGGCTGTTGTGGCCCCGACGGAGGGCGGGGACCCAATACGGATTGTCGAAATGGTCACAAGGTTGGCATCGAGCGGGGTGACTGCTGGACGGTCCACTGCGTCGCTCTTGACCCCGAAGCAGTCTATCAAGAATGAGTCTGAAAGTACCTTGAGAGCCCGATAGACGCCCAGATCTCTTCATGACCTGTCTCTTGTACGGAGTTCCGGCCAGTTGTGGATAGATCACAGTCCGCTGCGTTAGATTGTTTCTCTGTACATACTGCGAATTGCACGGGTACTCCGGAATACCGAAACCGCACTCCTATCGAATCGGGTTTCGAAGAGCAGCGAACCGTAGTCGGACGGACCCTCGAACTCCCCACGACCGTCGCTACACGCCCTGACTCATCAGGTGACTGCGCAGCACGTCCCCCTCTTTGTTCCCCGAGGCGGTGTTAACGATGACGACCGTTTCGCTTCCGTCGAACTCGCCGCGCTCGGCGAGTTCCCAGACGCCGCTTGCGGCCGCGGCCGGACTCGGGGCCATCTCGAGGCCCTCGTGCTGGGCCACCTGCACCGCGGCCTCGAGGATGTCCCGGTCCTCGGTCGCCACTGCGCCGCCGTCGGTCTCGCGCAGTGCCTCGAGCACCCGCGCACTCGCCGGCGGATCGGCGATCTCGATCTCGCCGCAAATCGTATCCGGCGTTTCGACCGGCTCGTGCTCGTCGCGGCCGTTCTCGAACGCGTCGACGATGGGCGCACAGCCGTCGGCTTGGGCGGCGTACAGTCCGGGAAGATCGTCGACCAATCCGAGCTCTCGGAGCTCCGTCGCGGCCTTATACGCGCCGATGAGACCGACGCCGACGCCGGTCGGATAGGCCACGATATCGGGGACCTCCCACTCGAGTCCCTCCACGATTTCGTACAGCGTCGTTTTGGCCCCTTCGTGGCGGTACGGCGTGACGAACGACTGCACCGAGTACCAGTCGTCGTTTTCGGCCAGCCCCTCCTCGAACGCGCCGACGGCGTCGTCATACCGGCCGCCGACGACGTTCATGTCGCCGCCGTGGACGTTGATCATCGCCTTGTTCGAGAAACTCGAGCGCGAGGGGACGTAGGAGTGTGACTCGAGTCCGGCTCGCCCTGCGTACGCGGCGGCAGCCTGTCCGCCGTTGCCCGTCGTCGCGAGGGCGACGTCGCTCGCGCCGTGCTGGCTGGCGGCCGTCAGGGCGACCGACAGGCCGCGATCGGTCGTCGATCCGGTCGGATTCCGGCCCTCGTCCTTGATGAGGAGCCGTTCGATACCCAGTTCGTCGGCCAGGTCGGGACAGTCGGCCAGCGCCGTCGCGCCCTCGTTCGTCGTCACCGCGGACTCACGCGTAAACGGGAGTAGTTCCTCGTAGCGCCACAGCGAGTCGAACGGCCGGGTGGCGAGCGTCTCCCGATCGAGATCGATCGCGTCGTAGTCGTAGGTCGGGTCGAGAAAGCCGTCGCAGTCGGGACAGCGGTGGGATACGTCGGCTGGGTCATAGCTCCCCCCGCAGTCGACACACTCGAGGCCGGCAAAGGCGTCCGTCGTCTCCATAGATGACTGTTCGCAGGCCGGAACTAATGGTTGTCCATCGCCGCCTCGGTTCGCCTCGCTATCATCAACAAACGAGCGGCTAAACATTACGGGCAGTTACGGCGTCCCCGTTGGAACTCAAGCGGGCGACGTCCGCCTCGGCTCGAGGTCGGAGACGCCGAGGTGAGCGACCACCTCCGAAACGACAGGGGGGAGATGCCGGAGCGACGGATCGATCGCCGGATCGAACGCGGTCTCTCCGACGATCACGGCGACGACCTTCCCCTCACATCCGGCCGCTGCGATCTCGAACCGGAACCGGCGGTCCCGTTCGTCGATCGTGTGGACCCAGATTTTCGAGAGCCCGGTGGCGTTTTGCCACTTTTTGACGTCAACGACGACGAGTTCGCCGGCCGGCGACACGCACCTCGAGTCACACGACGGACACCGACCCGGGTGCGGTTTCGATCCCAGATAGCCGTACTCGTATCCGCAGTCGAAACACCGAAGCCGAGTCGTCCCGGTGTTCGTTCCGCCTGTCATGCGTATCTGACTCTCGAAGCCGGTTCTGCCGGGGCCGGCCTGCTGACGACACTGTTCGATCGGCCGTTCGACCGCGTTCGACGGGGTGAGTTCCGTTCGCTCATCGACCCAATCAGCCGAGGCTCCCCTCCATCTCGAGTTCGATGAGACGGTTGAGTTCGACCGCGTACTCGATCGGCAGTTCCTCCGTGATCGGCTCGATGAAGCCGGCGACGATCATCTTCTTGGCGTCGTCGTCGTCCAGTCCGCGGGACTGGAGGTAGAAGATATCCTCGTCGCCGATCTTGCCGACGGTCGCCTCGTGGGCGACGTCGACTTTCGACTCCTCGATCTCCATGTACGGCATGGTGTCCGAGGTCGACTCGTTGTCGAACATCAGCGCGTCACACTCGACGGCCGTCGAGGAGTTCTCCGCGCCGTCGGCGATGTGGACGAGCCCGCGGTAGTTGGTGCGCCCGCCGTCCTTGGAGATCGACTTGGACTCGATGGTCGAGCTGGTGTCGGGCGCGTTGTGGTAGACCTTCGCGCCGGTGTCGATGTCCTGGCCCTCGCCCGCGAAGGCGATGGTGATGTGGGTGTCCGTCGAGCCGCGACCCTTCAGGATCGTACACGGGTAGAGCATGGTCGCTTTCGAACCCATGCTGCCCGAGATCCACTCCATCGTGCCGTTTGCCTCACAGATGGCGCGCTTGGTGTTCAGGTTGAACGTGTTCTTCGACCAGTTCTGGACCGTCGAGTACTGGACGTGAGCGTCCTCGCCGACGAAGACCTCGACGCCGCCGGAGTGGAGGTT
>SLIS01000474.1 GCA_007135505.1 Halovivax sp. | reverse complement strand
CCGTCCAAGGTGACGCTGAGTTGACGGAGATAACCGCCGAACTCCGAACCGTCGCCGACGAGTACGAGGCGTCGGGTGACGGGGCGTGGTCGGTGACGGCGACTGGCGATCCGATTGTCTTCTACGTCATCGAACAGGACCTATTCGAAACGGTCCTCGAGAGTCTACTGATCACGCTGGTCGTCGTGTTTGCGTTCCTCTCTATCGCGTACTGGCTGACCGGGAACAGTGCCTCGCTCGGCGCAGTGACGCTCCTTCCGGTCGCCCTGGCGACGAGCTGGATTCTGGGGACGATGTACCTCATCGGTATGCCGTTCAACGTCCTCACCGGGATGATCACGAGCCTCACGATCGGGCTCGGGGTCGCCTACTGCATTCACATCAGTTCCCGATACACGCTCGAACTCGAGCGACAGGGGAACGTCTGGGACGCGATGGAGACCACGGTTCGAGGGACCGGTGGGGCCCTCCTCGGTAGTGCTGCCACGACGGTCGGCGGGTTCGGTACGCTCGCGCTGGCTATCCTCCCGATGCTGCAACAGTTCGGGATCATCACCGGTCTGACGATCATCTACGCATTCCTTGCGAGCGTCATCGTCCTACCGACGCTACTGGTGCTGTGGACCCGCTACGCCGGGCCGACGGACGTCTCGTTCGCCCGAACCGACGTGACCGCGGGCGAAACGGACGCCGGTACGAGCGAACCGGAGCACGCGAGAGGTGACGACGATTGACGCCGACCGAAGCCGATGCCATCGAGGCGTTCGAACGACTCGGCCTGACGAGCTACGAGTCAAAGGTGTTCATCGCGTTACAGCGCCTCGGCTCCGGGACGGCACGGGCCGTCGCCGACGTCACCGACGTCCCACGATCGCAAGTCTACAGCGTCGCCGACCGGCTCGAAGAGCGTGGTCTGCTCGACGTCCAGCAATCGAGTCCGATACGCTACCGCGCGGTGAGCGTCGACGAGGCGAAGGGAATCCTCCGTGATCGATTCGAGACGGAACAAGATCGAGCTTTCGAGTATGTCGACTCCGTCCGCAAGCAGGCCGGTGGGGAGGAAGAACAGGAGGCAATCTGGACGGTCCGCGGACACGAACGGGTCGACGACCGCGTCGTCGAGCTGCTTTCGGCCGCCAGCGAGCGGCTGGTGTTCGGGACGCGACTTCCTCGATTCCTCACGGATTCGATCGCAGAGACGGTGACGGAACAAGCCGAAAGTGGCGTCGACGTTACCGTCCTCAGTCGCTCCGAGCGCGTACGTTCACGGTTCGAGTCCCCGTCGGGCGTGACGGTGACGACGCCACCACGTCGTTCGGACGACGATCGGTCCGGACGAATCGTCATCGTCGACACCGACACCCTCCTCCTGAGCGTCGTCGACGACGAGGGCGACGAGACGGCGATCTGGTCCGCGAACTCGCTGTTCGCGTCCGTGCTGATCCAGTTGATCGAGGAGAGCAGCGAAACGCCGACGAAGTAGGGGTATCCCCGAACGGATCGACGGGTTGCCGATCCGGGTCAACGGTCCGCCAGGACGTTGATCGTCGGGTCGAACACCATCGCGAACACTTTAGGACGCCGCTGCGAACGACCACCCATGAGTGAGGAGACGCCAGGGGCTGGTGGCTGGTTCGACGGGATCGATCCCGGCGACCGGGACGCTGCAGTGATGGCGATACGGAACGGCCGGCGTGACCGCCCAGAGCGTTGGCCGGCGGTGGCGGTCGAATCGGGCGTCGTCGACGCCGAGGACGACTACTACGACTGGCTCCACGAGACCGCCATCGAGGCGACGCGGCGGGCAGTAATCGAACGCGAGCAGGCCGACGACCAGCAGTTGATCCACGCGGTCCGAGCGATGGACGACTGTCGCCGAACCGCGAACGAACTCGCGGAACGGCTCTCGGAGTGGGCCGGAACGATCGATGCGGATGGCGGGACCGGGGTCGAGTACGCACGGGCCATCGCCGACGGAGAGACCGACGTCACTGACGGCGCCATCCGGTCGCTGGCGACGCGAGTCGTCGACCTGCGAGCGGAAGGCGACGCACTCGAGACGACGATCGAGGCGAACGCACCGTCTATAGCGCCGAATTTGAGTGCGCTGGCCGGTCCCGTCCTCGCCGCGCGCCTCATCTCGCTCGCCGGCGGACTGGAGTCGCTAGCGAAGCTGCCGAGCGGGACGGTCCAGGTGCTCGGCGCCGAGGACGCCCTCTTCGCTCACCTGCGTGGACGGGCACCGTCGCCGAAACACGGCGTCATCTACACGCACGAGGCCGTCCACGGTACGCCGCCCGAAAACCGCGGGTCGGCGGCCAGAGCGCTCGCGGGAAAACTGACGATCGCCGCGAGGGTCGACCACTACGGCGGCGACCGGCGTCCCGAACTGGACGAGGAACTCGCCGAACGGATCGCAACGATCCAGGGTCGAACGGACGGGACCAACTCGGGCGCGGAAAGCGACGAACGGCGTCCGGACGGTGAGACCAATGAGTGATCTTCCAACCGGCGTGCAACGGCGTTCGATCGACGGCCGTGAGTGGCTCGCGACGCGCGGCGAACCGGTCTCCGGTGAACCGACCGACGGTCCGTGGCGCGCCTGGGACCCGAATCGATCCAAGCTCGGCGCGATGCTCGAGCAGGGATTCGAAACGGGGATGACTGGCGGACCGGACGAATCGGTCCTGTATCTCGGGGCCGCAAGCGGGACGACGGTCAGTCACGTCGCCGACGTCTCCGGCCCGACGTACGCCGTCGAATTCGCACCCCGTCCGGCGCGATCACTGCTCGACGTCGCCGAGTCACGACCGCGCCTCGTTCCGCTCCTGGCCGATGCCCGAAAACCGGAGACGTACGCCCACGCGGTGGAGTCGGAGCTCGATCTCCTCGTCCAGGACGTCGCCACCCGCGGTCAGGCACGAGTGGCGATCGAAAACAGGCGGTTCCTCGCTACGGACGGCCGTCTGCTTCTCGCGGTGAAGGCGCGGAGTGAGGACGTGACGGCCGAGCCGGAGTCCGTCTTCGATTCGGTCACCACCGAGTTGGCTGGCGCGTACGAGATACTCGAATCGGAACGGCTGGACCCGTACCACACGGATCACCTCGGGATCGTGGCGAAACCGACCTAGCGGGATCAGGTGGTCGAAGTACTGCGTTCAGAACGGGCGTTTGATGTCAGCGCTGCCGACTCCAAACGGTATATAGGGACTCGCCAGCAATATCCCCTCGATGGACCGCGGGTCGTCGGAGGCATTCGACCGGATGGGGACGCTGGGAATCGAGGAGGAGTGTTTCATCGTCGACGAGAGGGGGCGGCCAACCAGCGGTACCGACGAGCTCGTCTACGAACACGACCTACCAGCAATCCTCGAGGACCGTCTCGACCACGAATT
>SLIS01000364.1 GCA_007135505.1 Halovivax sp. | reverse complement strand
GATGAAAAGCACGGCGTCACCCCCTCAGCCGCGACGACGTCGCGGCTTCGAGGGTTCCTTGGCCCGCTCGCAGCACAGCTGCTCGCGGTGAAACCAATCAGGAGCCCAGCCTTCCCCCGGATCACACGCTCGCCGAGATTTCGGCGAGCGTGTTCACGGCCGGAACGATGCGAAATCCGTATTGACCGAGCACGATGGCCGAGAGCGTCTCTCGGCACATAGCGGCGAGGACGTGACCCGGGGAAAGGCAGGTGAGTCACCGATTCCGACCGCGAGCAGCTGTGCTGCGAGCGGGCCGACGACTGACCCGGAGAGCGCGGCGCGTAGCGCCGCGGGAAACGAGCGGCGGAGCCGCAAGCAGGGGAAGGAGGAGGCTTTTCATCGAAGTTTTGCCGAGGGCCAGCTTCGCTGGCCCGCAGCGCAAAAGTTCGTTAGACGTACGTAAACCACTCCTCGTACTCGTCGGTTCGGCGTTCGACGACTTCGAAGAACGTGGACTGGAGTTCCTCGGTGATGGGTCCGCGGGAGCCGTCGCCGATCTCGACGTTGTCGACGCGTTTGATCGGGGTGACTTCGGCGGCGGAGCCGGTGAAAAAGAGCTCGTCGGCGGTGTTGAGTTCGCCCCGGGAGATGGTGGCCTGGTCGTGGACGGTGTAGCCGAGGTCGCGAGCGAGCGTGATGACGGTGTCTCGGGTGATGCCGTCGAGGATAGACTGGGCGAGGCCGGGCGTGTACAGCTCGCCGTCGCGGACGAGGAAGATGTTCTCGCCGGGTCCCTCCGCGACCTGACCCTCCTTGTTGAGCACGATCGCTTCGGCGTAGCCGTTGCGACGAGCTTCCTCGCCGGCGAGCATGCTGTTGACGTAGAGGCCGGTGGTCTTGGCGTTGGTCGGAATCTGGCTGGAGGCGTGCTTGCGCCAGGACGAGACCATCACGTCGATGCCCTCCTCCAGGGCGTCCTCGCCGAGGTAGGTGCCCCAGGGCCAGACGGCGATGGCGGTTCGGGTCGGACAGTCACCGGGACTGACGCCGAGGGACTCGTAGCCGTAGAAGGCGAGCGGGCGGATGTAACAGGCGGCGAGGTCCTGTCGCCGGATGAGTTCCAGCGTGGCCTCGGTGAGTTCCTCGCGGTCGTGGTCGATCTCCATCTCGTAGGGTTTGGCCGACTCGTAGAGGCGATCGAGGTGCTCTGGCCAGCGAAAGAGCGCGGGGCCGTTCTCGGTCTCGTAGCAGCGCGCCCCCTCGAAGATCCCGGTCCCGTAGTGGAGACCGTGGGTGAGGACGTGGACCTGTGCGTCCTCCCAGTCGAGGAACTCCCCGTCCATCCAGATCGTGTCGACGTCCATCTCGTCGAAGCTCATGCGCCGAAGCATGGGCGGGCCGCTACTAAGTGTTCGCGATTCTCGAGGCGCGCGTCGGACTCGGGGGCCGCCGGAGTTCGCGATTCGCGACGGTCTACCCGGCTGCCGAATCGGTGGCGGGTGGAGCGGATCGGAACCTGTCGTGTCGGAGTAGCAGGTATCCGAGGACGACGAGAACGACCGCGAGGAGCGGCACCTGCCGGAGGCCGAAGACGGACGCTCCGAGCCCGAGATCGAGGGCCCACATCGCGTACAGTACGACGGCCGCGGCCCACCCGGCGAGGGAACGTCGCCACAACAGGTAGGCAACGGCGAGACCCGCCCACCCCGCCCAGAACGCCGTCCACGACGCTCCACCGGGGAACACGATAGTGAAGGAGTAGACACTCTCTAGCAGCCGCTCGAGACCATAGAGTCCCGTGAGTAACACGACGGCGACGACTCCCGGTGGTCGAGAGCGGACGGATTCGACGTTCATAGTACGATGTTCGTTCAACCGTGACGTCGGCTTCTTTCTGGTGGGGAATATATTTATCGCTAACAATGAATGGGCAACAATTTTGGCAGGGGATAGTGTATTCGACGGCAATGACAGCGACGTCCCGGCGCGCGGTTCTCAGTGCGATCGGCGGTGCATTTCTCGGCGTGATCGCGTACTCCAGGCGGCCACATTGGCCGGGGTTCTTCGGCGGCGTCCTCCGGGCGACACCGGTCGAGCCACTGATCGATCCGGAGGATCACGGCGAGAAACTCCCGCCACCGGAGTACGTCACGTCCCACGACGACGAGACGCTCGCGGGTCTCGAGCCGCTGCAAGCGGCCTTCCGACGGCGTGAACCTGTCGAACTCTCGCGACGGGAGTACGGGCGAGTGTTCTCCGCGCTCGAGGAGCTTCCGAGGTTCGTCCCGCGCCGTCACGAGGACAACTACCACCCGGTTCTTCTGAGCGGGATCTACGTCGGGGATTCGGAGTACACGTACCGGATGCAACTCGAGCCGTGGTGTAGCGACGCGTGGTGGATGGAAGTTCGCGGCACCCCCACGAGAGGGGGACTGGGTTGTCGCGAGCGGTAGCGGAGTTCGCCGGAGGGGGTCCGCCTTGGCGATCGCTCACCCCAGCCGCTCGACGATGTCGCTGCCCTCCAGGTAGACGAGGTCGTGACGGACGGCGTACTCGCGGGCGTCGCGTGGAGCTCTCGCGGAGCCGGTCTCGTCGTCGAGCATCTCGCAGACGACGACTGCGGGGTCGGCATCGGCGGCCTCGGCGAGGGCGAGTCCGAGTTCGGTGTGGCCCTCGCGCTGGGTGAGGCCGTCGGGCGCGCCCTTCAGGAGGTGGACGTGTCCCGGGACGCGAAACCGATCGGCGAACGTGACTTTGCCGGGCGAGCGGGCGGCGTCGGCCAGTTCGCGAATGGTCAGCGACCGATCTTCGTCGGTGATGCCGGTGTAGGTCTCGTGGTGGTTGACCGTGAGCGAGAACGACGACCGTTCGTCGTAGCCGAGCTCGTGGTCGCCCGCGGCCGGGTGGTCGACGGCGTCGGTGTAGAACGGCAGGTCGAACGCCTCGGCGACGTCGTGGTCGAGTGCGACGCAGACGAGCCCGCCCGCGTCGTTGCGAAGCCGTGCGACGGCGTCGGGCGTGACCGCGCCGGCGGGATAGACGAGGTCCGTCTCGCCCTCTCGGTCGGCCGCGTCGTGGACGAGGACGGGTTCGCCGCGGCCGAACGCCGCGACGGCGCGGTCGAGCGCGTTCGCGCCCGTCTGGTGCCCGGACGCGTCGGTGGTGTGGCCCGCCATGTCAGTGCTCCCCGACGTGGACGGTTACGTGGTCGCCGTCGCCGAGGTCGAGGACGTCCCGGAGTTTCTCGGGCGCGATGACCTCCAGCTGGTCGTCGTCGTGGTGCGTCCGTTCGGGGGCGATGGTGTGGACCGTCTCCACGACGTCCCCGTCTGCGGTCTCGATGGTCGCCGGGTGGCAGACGGCGGGTCCGTAGGTGCGGTCCTCGTCCTCCCACCCGTCGATCGGCACGGGTTCGACGGCGTC
>SLIS01000064.1 GCA_007135505.1 Halovivax sp. | reverse complement strand
GAATACGCCGTCTTCCGTCGCCTCGACCACGATATCGGCGTCGGTCCGGCGTTCCCGGGATACCGTTCCGGATCCGAATCTCGCGAGCGTCCGGAACACCGTCTCGCGCTGGCCCGGGTTCGCGTTCACCTCGCGGTCGCCGGGTAGCGAGAGGACGATGCCGACGTCGAGATCGAACAGGTGGTCGACGAGCGTCGCGACGGCGCCGGCCAGCCGGTCGGGATCGCCGGACGGGCACGTTCCAACCAGGGACACCCGGTCTAACCCGTCGTCGGCGATAAACTCCTTGACGACCAGCTCGTCGTCCGAGCGCTTCGCGACCGACTTCCAGTGGACGTCCCGGAGCGAGTCGCCCCGTTCGTACTCCCGCAACTGCTCGAACGCCGCCCGGTCGAACTCCGGCGCGGTGTTCGCGTAGGCCGAAAGCGCGCGACGCGCGTCGGCGGTCAGCTCGTACACCGGCGGGTAGACGAGTACTGGTTCGGTCGCCTCGTCGCGGAATTCGCGCCGGAACAGCCCGAAGAGGTCGGTCACGGTGACCGTGGCCGGGCCGACCGATCGCTCGCCGCGTGCGAGGAGCTGGAGTTCGTACTCGAGCGTGGTTTTCCCGTCGAGGACGCGATCGACCCGGTTCGACGAACTCGCGAGGCCGGGGCCGACCGCGTCGACGACCGTCGCCGTCGTGGCACGATCCGTTTCGACGTCGATCGCGACACGCTCGGTCTCGCCGACGTAACCGGGCCCGACGGCACGCCGGGAGATCGCGGGCCGATCACACAGGGCGACGCTCACAAACCCGGTGACGCCCACGACGACGAGTGGTACGATGATCGCGTTCAGCGAGCGCGGACCGGCCTGATACCACAATGCGAGTGCAGCGGCGATCACGATACCAGCCCCGATACCGCGGCGGGTCGGTCTCATTCGACCGAAACGTCCGCGAGCGCCGCCTCGACGATCGACGACCCGTCGCGCTCGCCGGTGCTGGCCGGCGACTGGATCCGGTGGGCCAGCGTCTCCGGGGCGACGACCTTGAGGTCGTCGGGGACGACGTAGTCGCGTCCGTTCGCCACGGCCCGCGCCTTCGCCGCGCGAACGAGCGCGATCGTCCCCCGAGGACTCACGCCTATTTCGGCCCGTTCACGGGTGTAGGCGGCGAGCCGGGCCGCGTACGAACGGACGGATTCGTCTACCGTCACGTTCGCCACCGTCTCGCGAGCGCGAACGACGGCCGCGCTGTCGACGACCGGTTCGAGTTTCTCGATCGGATGGTGGGCCGTGGCCCGATCGAGCAGCGCCGACTCCTCCTCGGGTGTCGGATAGCCGAGCGAGAGTTTCTTCATGAATCGGTCGACCTCGGCGAGCGGGAGTTCGTAGGTCTGGTTCGGTTCCACGGCGTTCTGGGTGGCGATGACGGTAAACGGGGTCGGGAGCGACCGCGTCGTGCCGTCGACGGTTACCTGGGTCTCTTCCATCGCCTCGAGCAGGGCGCTCTGGGTCTTCGGTGGGGCCCGGTTGATCTCGTCACCGAGTACGACGTTGCCGAAGACCGGTCCCGGCTTGAACTCGAACTCACGGGTCTTCTGGTTGTAGACGTTCACGCCCGTGATGTCGGAAGGAAGCAGGTCGGGGGTAAACTGCACGCGCCGAAAGTCACAGTCGATCGATCGTGCCAGCGCACGTGTAAGCATCGTCTTCCCGACGCCGGGGACGTCCTCGAGCAGCACGTGGCCGCGTGCGAGGAGGGCCGTAACGACGGCCCGGATGACGTCGTCGTTGCCGACGATCACGTCCCGTACGTTTCGCTCGACTGCATCGCACAGCGTCGCAGCCTCGTCGACGGGGAGTGCCTCGACGTCCCCGTCCGATCGTCTCGTCTCGTCCAGTCGTGTCGCGTCAGTTCCGGTCATGGCAGCGGGTACCTCGGAAACCGCACTTGGGAGGGCAGTGGGTTCGTTAGTCGTGAGTCGTGTCGCGAGCAAATAATCTTTGGGTTGATCCGAAACTGACGAGGATCGGACACCCTGGCCGAGAATCGGTCCAGCGCCGAGGCTATCGGGACAACACTCTGAAAACGATACCTCCGCGGATTCGCCCTACAGGCGCTCGACGTTCGATGCGCGTGGCCCCTTCTCGGCTTCGACGATGTCGAACTCCAGCTCCTGTCCCTCCTCGAGGTCGGGACCGCCGATGTCCTCCATGTGGAAGAAGACGTCCTCGTCAGCGTCGTCAGTCTCGATGAATCCGTAACCGCCCGTGTCGTTGAAGAACGCAACCGTACCTTTCGCCATTGCATCTACACAGTGTCGTGACTAGTGCATAAATGTTCTGGAGGATCGTCCGAAACTGCCGATAACGGCCGTTACATATCTCCTCACGGGACATCTCCGTCCGAACTTCGGGACGTCGCCACTCCAGCGTCTCACCAGTCGACGCACGCGGGACAGACGAGCCCATCGTCGGTCCGCCACTGTCTGGTGGTTACGCGGTCACACGTCGCACACGCTCGTTGCGCCCCGCCGGCGAACGTGATCGTGGGGCGGTCGGCAGACTCGTTCGACGCCGCGCCCTCGGCGCCGCTCTCGGAGACTGACTCGCCGTCGCGGGACTGCTCGCCGTCGGTCGCTTCGTCGTCGCGGTCGGATTCCGGCGACGTCGTGACGAAGTCGTCGAGCGTCGACCGTTTCACGGTCGTTCTCGAGGACTGCAGGCGTCTTATAACTGGTGCGGGCCCCTTGGCGTGGCGCCCGATGCGCGATCCGCCCGACGGCCCTCCGCTCGACTGGCCGTCCCATCCGGATCTGGCTGGCGTCGACAACCGGCATCGCCAAGTACCGCGGGTCGATACCACCGTGTATGACCGCCGTGACGCCACTGAACCTGCTCGTCGAGCAGTTCTCCGAGATGAACGACTACTTCATGACGGTCGCGGCCGCCGACGGGCTGGCCGCCGTGCTGTTGGCCGTCGGCACGCTTCTCATCGCCGGCTCCGTCGCCGTCATGGGATACCTGACGGCCGGTGCTGCCGTCGACCTGGTCACGCGAAACTGAAAGACGCCGTGCGGTACCCGGTCAAATTCCGTTCTCGCGACGCGTCGTAGCGGTGGTGCGGTGAACCACCGATTCGTCGCTCACTCCGCCGTCGATTCGGCCCGTCGCAGGGCCGTCGCGCTCGCGTCGATCGCCGATTCGAGGTCGGGCCCGATCGGCGACCCGACGACGATGCCGTCGACGTGTTCGAGCGCGCGCCGGTACCGCTCGGCGACCGTCTCGACCGTTCCCGCAACGCAGAAGGCGTCGATCATCCCGGGCGTCACGTGATCGAAGGCATCGCCGAGGGCCCCGCGTTCTAGCGCCTCGCTCACCGCAGCGGCCGCGTCGCGGTCGATGTCGTGTCGATCGAGCACG
>SLIS01000408.1 GCA_007135505.1 Halovivax sp. | reverse complement strand
GGCGACTCGCGCTGACGAGCCGCGCGACCGTCGCGGGCTCGTGACCGATTAGCCGCTCGAGGTCGTCGATGCCGGCTGCCCGCAGTCGGGCGGCGTACGTCGGACCGACGCCGTGGATCGCCTCGAGGCCGCCAGTGCCGTGGATTGCCTCGAGGCCGTCGGCACCGACCGCCAGCAGCTCGTGGGCGTCTTCGATCCAGTCGGTGGCGGTTTCGACCGACACGTCGAACTCCTCGACGCTGACGATCGTCCGGGCGGCGACGGGGGACAGCGCCGCGAGCGACGACACGGTCTCGATCCCGGCCTCGCGGAACCGGGCTCCGTAGGTCGGACCGATCCCGTGGATGGCTTCGACGTCGAGTGCGTCCACCGCGGCCGCCGGTGGCCGGTGGGGGCGATCGTGGTCGGTCGCGGCGTAGCGGACGCCGACCGCCGTCTCCGAGCCTGGACGTTCGTGGTCGAGCTCGATCCGGTCCCACCGGGTCCCGGGCTCTCCCGAGTCGAACCGGGTCACGACCGTGCCGCGGTAGTCGGCCGTATCGGCGTGACGACGCAACCGGACGGTGCCCGTGACGACGTGGAGTCGGCCGTCGCGACCGTCGACCGCATACACCGTCGGTTCCTGGCCCGGACGGCTCGCGGTCACGAGCGCGACACACCCCTGCTCGAATCCGGGCTGCCGCTCGAAGACCGCCGCAGCCTGTCGAAACCGGAGCATGGCTCGCGGACCGTCCCACGCGGGCTTCACGCCGACGAGCACCTCCCCGGCCGGCCCGAGTGCGACGCAGCGAGGCGGGACGACGCCATCGTGGTCACGAAGGCTAAATCCGCCGGGAGCGATCCAGATGGTGTCCGTGGCGTCGACCGGCGATCCCGGAACCAGCTCGGCGACGTCGAACCGCCGAAGCACCGGTTTCATCACTCGGCTCGCGTCTTCGTCAGCGACGGTCTCGAGGACGACGAGCGTTTCCCCGGGACCAGTGGCGAGGTCGCGAGGTGCCAGCAGTCCTGTGACGACCGGTTCGATGCGTCGGTGCCGACCCACGTGCGAGACGAATCCACCGGCCCGTTCACCGCCGCCACCGTCGAGGAGGTAGACCTCGTCACCGCTCGTCGCGAGGACGATCGGTGACGTCACGCCCGTCGACGCGATCCAGCGCGTCTGGAGTCGGTGGCGGGAGATAGCCTGCACACACCCGTCCTCGCCCCCGGCGACGTAGATCGAATCACGCGTCACACAGAGGGTTCGCGGCGACCCCGTTGCCTCCCAGCAGCACGAGAGCGCCACGGACTCGTCGCGCGACGGATCGTAGCGGTGGATCTGCCCGTCTTCGTCGAGCAAGAAGCAGTGACCACAGGGGGAGACGGCCACGTCGACGAGCGACGCCGTTGCGCTCACGGGCACGCTCCGAGCGGTCTCGTACGTCGGGGCGGCGTCAGCCGCGAGCGCCACCCCCTCGTCGCCCACCGTGACGTTTCGACAATCCCACTGCTCCCAGCGGGATCGCGTATGCGCACCGACGGTCGATCGGGACACCTCAGAACCCCCTCCGACAGGCGTCGGTTCGGTCGCGGATCGTCACGTCGATCGCCCCAGGGGCGGGTAACGCCGTCCCGTCGCCGTCCAGTTTCGACCCGCCGCGGGTCGAGACGGCGAGGTCGTGCACGTGCTCGACGGTGTCGACGCCCTCGAGCACGGCGTAGAGCTCAGAGCGGTGGATCGGCCTCCCGAACGGCCATCCATCGCCGCCGAAGCCGGAGAGTGGGGCGAGAAACGTCTCCAGTCGCTCGATCGCCTGCTGCCGGGTCGCCGACGGATCGGCGCCCTCGACGGCGGTCACCGCGGCGGTGACGTCCACGTCGACGTAGGTCGGGCCGACGACCTCGACGCGGTCGGTGAGCAGTGAATGGCGCCGCAGGTGCTGCTCGACGGCCTGCAGGAACCCCTCGCTGGGCTCGGCCCGGCGAGGTGGCGGACTGTATGGCACGACGACGACGCGGACGCCGTCCGCGGTGTCGTCCGCGGCGACGGCCGCACGCCCGAACCGGAGGCCGGGCGTCCGCGTGGCGATCTGCCGGTAGTCCGCCGCCGTCACCGCCCGGTGCGGGACGCGGCGCTCCGTCTGGGCCCGGGCAAGGGCGGCCTCGATCGACTCGGCGTCCCGGCCGCCGCTCGGCGGTCGCTGCGGGGTGACGTCGATCCGCCCGAGAGCGGGATCCTCGAACTGCCAGTCCGAACCGCTCGAGACGTTGCCGGCCGTCCCACCACCGCGGTCGTACGAGGCCGTGACCGGCTGGCCGGGTGTCGGTATCGCGCCGTATCGACCGTCACCGAAGGTGACGGTTCCAGCCGCCTCGTCGAGCACGACGTGCCGGTCGTCGGGCCCCGATGCGGCAAAGTCGGGTCGTAGCGTCCACCGCTCGCCACCCACGGAGACGGTCGCGTCGAGCACCGGTGGACTGGCGACGGCGAACTGCTGGTCGGGTCGGCCGGTCGTCGCCGTCGTCCCGTCCACCCCCACCAGTCGCTCGTCCGAGACGGTGTGGCGGTGGCTGACCCGGAGCACGTTCGTGGCGACCGCGTCGAACTGCGGCGGGACCTCGTAGTGCGGCTCCGGCGGCTCTGGCCGCGCCGCCTCGTCGCAGACGCCCTCGCGGTCGGGCAGCTCGCGGCTCGCCAGCCGACAGCGAAGCCAGTGGAGCGGTCGGTCGTGGCCGACCAGTTCGACCGGCTCGCCGGTCCAGTCGTCGGGTCGAGACAGTCTCACGCGGCCGCCGACAGTGAACGCGTTGGTCCCGTCTGCGACAACCGTGACGGGTTCCCAGGCGCGCTCCAGCTGCCAGTCCGTTGGCGACGTGCAGTGCTCCCAGACGACCCTGTGGGACGGGTCGAAGTCGACCGGCCCGTCGCCATCCGCCGGTTCGGGGAGGTCCGTCTCGTGGTATTCGATCCAGAGGTCCAACCGCTCGGCCGCACCGAACGGGTCGGCATCGAAGCCGAAGCAGCACGCGTCGCCGGCCCGCGGCTCCTGGCCGAAGACCCGGTAGTGCATCCCCTGTCGGTCGTTTGCAGTCCCGTGCTCGCGAGGCCCGCCCTCGACGACGGACACGACGGACACGACCCCGGCCACGGTGAGCGTGAGTCGCTCGTCACTCTGGAACCACTCGCGGTCGCCACTCGGCGTCTCGACGAGGACAGGTTCGCCCAGGGAGAGCTCGTGGCCGTCACGATCGGTCGGGACGGAGAGCGTCAGCGTGGCCTCGGCAGGCCGGGGAGCGCGGGGTTCGACGCCCGCGAGTTCCAGGTACTTGCGGCGGTGCTCGTCAGAGATGCGATCGAGCTGGTAGGTGTAGGACTCCGCCAGCCAGGCGAGGAGCTCGAGGATCGTCACGCCCGGGTCGTGCACGTTGTGGTCGGTCCACGACTCGGCGTGG
>SLIS01000386.1 GCA_007135505.1 Halovivax sp. | reverse complement strand
TGATCTACTGATGCCGACCGTCGACATCGATCCGGACGAACTGCGCACCCTCTCGGGCGCGACCGACGTGAACGACGAGGAGCTGATCGACGACCTGTTCGCACTGGGCCTCGAGTACGAGGGCGAGACGGAAGACGGGACGTTCGAGCTCGAGTTCGCCCCCGACCGGCTCGATCGACTCTCGGTCGAGGGAATCGCTCGCTCGCTTCGCTACCAGTACGGCGAGGATCGCGGCGTCTACGTCCCGACGACGACCGAAGCCGACTGGACCATCCGGGTCGACGAGGACGTGCCCCCCGAGCGACCGTTCGTCACCGGCGCGGTGATCCGCGGCGTCGACCTGGACGAGGACTCGCTCGACTCGCTCATCCAGCTCCAGGAGAAGCTCCACGCGACGATGGGCCGCGACCGGGTGAAGGGTGCGATCGGGATCCACGACCTGGCGATGCTCCGGGGCGCGCCGGCCACCGAAGGCAATCCGACGATCCGATACACCGGCGTCGCCCCCGACGGCGAGCGGTTCGTCCCGCTCGACTCGGATCGGGAGCTGACGCCCGGCGAGATCATCACGGACCACCCGACCGGTCGGGAGTACGCCGACGTCGTCGCCGACTACGAGGCGATGCCAGCGATCTACGACGACATCGGGCTGTTCTCGTTCCCGCCGGTGATCAACGGCCGCCGAACCGAGGTTTCCACCGACTCACGCGAGCTCTTCGTCGAGTTGACCGGCACCGACCAGTGGACGATCGACCGCATGTGTGCGATCATCTGCTACGCCCTCGACGCCCGCGGGGCGACGATCGAGGACGTCACCGTCGAGTACGCCGATCCGGCGGTGGCGGCCGAGGCGATCGAATCGAGCGGCGGGCGAGACGAGATCGGCGAGCGCGAGGCGCCGTCGCTCGTCCGTCCCGAGCTCTCGACGAAGACGAAGACCGTCTCACACGATCGAATCGAGCGTATCCTCGGCATCGACCTCGACCCCGAGGAGGTGCTCGACCTCGCCGAACGGGCGGGCCTGGACGCCGAGGCGGGAGAGTCCGACGCTGGCGAGCTCGTCTACGAGGTCACCGTCCCGCCGTACCGCGTCGACGTCCTCCATCCGCTGGACGTCGTCGACGACCTCGGCCGGGCCTTCGGCTTCAACGACCTCGAGCCGCGGTACCCGGCCGTCGGGACGGTCGGCGGACGCCACGAACGAAGTCGCCTCGAGGAGGCCACCCGCGAGACGCTCGTCGGGCTCGGCTTCGAGGACATGCTCAACTTCCACCTCATCGGCGAGGCCGACAACTTCGATCGCCTCGGTATCGAACCGGGGGCGGACGTCCTCGGGGCGGGCGAACCGGCCGCGGTGACGAATCCCTACAGCGAGGACTTCGCCATCGTCAGGACGTGGGCGCTGCCGTCGCTCCTGACCGTTCTCGAAAACAACACTCACCGGGCGTACCCGCAGGACCTGGCCGAAGTCGGCTTCGTCGCCGAGGTCGACGAGTCGGTGAACACGGGCGTCGCCGAGTCGCGACACGTCGCGGCGGTGCTGGCCCGACACGACGCCGCCTACGAGGACGCCAAGGCTCGTCTGCAGGCACTCGCCCGTGCGTTCGACGTCGACCTCGAGACTCCGCCGACCGACCACCCGTCGTTCATCGACGGCCGAACCGCGAGCGTCGTCCTCGACGGCGAGGACGTGGGTGTCATCGGCGAACTCCACCCCGCGGTGCTGGTCGACCACGACCTCGAGGTGCCCGTGGCGGCGTTCGAGTTCGACCTGGCCGGCCTGCGGGACGCGTAGCTCCTGTTGGTGACCGGCTCACCGAAGACAGCAGGTAGTTACTGTGTTCGAATCGATCCGACCGCGTTGCGCAGGTCCCTGAGGAACGGCCGCGGATCCTCGCGCTGGAGGTAGTCGAAGCGGGGGTGTGAAACCAGCGACCGCAACACGGACCCGAGGGCCACGGGAAACGAGGGTCGGTCCACGAGTTCGAAGTCGTGGGCGACGATGGAGTAGAGGTACAGTAACTCCCCGCGGAGGAGGTGGCCGGCGACGCCGACGTCGTACTCCGCGGGCACTCGTTCACAGCCCCCGTTACAGAGCTTCCAGTAGTAGTACGGAAAGTCGACGCCGGCCTGGACGGTGAACGGTAGTGACGACCAGAATCGGGGATTGATCTCCATCAGCTTGAACTCGCCCGTCTCCTCGTCTCTGAGGAACTCGACCATGGCCAGCCCGTGCCAGTCGAGTTCGTCGAGCAATGCCAGTCCCGCCTCCTCGAGGGCGGGGATCTCGACGGACTCGCGGAACGCGCTCGGTCCGCCGGCGTAGCTGTACCCGCGACGCTGGCGATGCTGGAAGGTGGCGATCGGGTCTCCCTCGTCGTAGAGGGCGAAGAATCCGTACTCGTGTGGCGTCCGGACGTACTCCTGGCAGATGGGTTCGTGGCCCATCTCCGCGGTCAATCCCTCGACGTCTGGTTCGGTTCCCGGCGGAACGTACGTGGTCGTCGGTGGCGCCACGCACTCCGCGGGACCGCAATCGACGTACCGATCGGTGAGAATCGAGTACCGCGGCTTGACGATCCACTCTCGGGTCCGATCGCCGGTCTCGCCGAGGAGGCCGGTCTCCGGCGCGGCCACGCCGGCCCGGTCGGCCGCCTCGAAGAGCGCACATCGATCCTGGACGCGGGCGAGGGTTTCGATGTCGGGCCAGGGCGTCTTGAGGTGCTGGGCGAACGCGTCGCGATACGCCGAGAGAACGTAGACGTCGGCCTCGCGGACGGGGACGATCGAGCGAACGTCGTCGCGCCTCGCGAGCGTCAGCAGTGCGTCCCGGTAGTCGAGTAGGTCGGCTGCAGGTCCGGGGACCGGGACCGCCTCGTCACAGAAGGCCGAGTGCAGCGCCGGTGCCGACGGCGATTCAGAGACCACGATCGTGTGGATCCCACGCCGGCCGAGCGATCGAAGGCAGGCGACACTGCTCGGTGCGTCGATGGCCGGAACGACCACCGACACCCGTTCGTCGCCGCTCGGGTCAATCTCCATCACCTACTCACGGTCGGTATCGGGGCGTAGTTATACAGGGGCGAATGCTGGGCTCCCGGTGGCTAGGCTGTGGCTACCGGACGGAACGCGTCGTACGGACACTCCCGCTGGTGTACGCGGGCCCATCTCGACCCGTCGCCGGTCGACGGGTGCTGGTGGAAATTCACGACTGTATCGCGGCGCCGGCCGATGGCCGTTCCGGGGACCGACACCCCGGGGCTCTCCGGAGCGTTCCCGCCGAGTCACCACTGCGACGGATCGTGCATCCGTGAGGTGGGTATGCCCGGCGAGTTCGTATTAGAATTCGTGATCGAGTTCGTCCTCGTCGGCTTTCTGGATGATGATTTTGCCGTCTCGCACGCGGACGAACACTTCGTCCCCGATCTGCATCCCGGCGACCGCCAGTTCGTCCTCGTGGAGATTGAGGTGTACGTTGTGATAGTTGCCGTCCTCGTCTTTCGCACCGCTTGGACTCAGCGTCTTTTTCCGGACCATCGCGGGGTTCTACTCAGTGCTTCGCCGTAGGATATACTTAAGTGTTTTCTACGACACAGCCGAGGATTTTTCGAAGCCGCCGCCCAGTGGGCTGGATGCCTACGTGCGTTTCGAACGGTTTCCCGCGTCGCGTGAACGACTGCCGACGGCGTCTGTTGGGTCGATCGTCTGTGCAGCTTGCCACCCCGGAAAGAACCCGATCGATCGCGATGAAACCGCCCGAAACAGCAGCCACGTTACGATTCCCCTCGACGTGAACCGCATTTCACTTAAACATACCGACGCAGTCAGCCGATTGTCGGGGATATCTTTATGTCACATTGTGCGCTGGTCTGACATGGAGGCTGGAACCATGGTACGTGAAGATGGCAAACGAAACTTCGCGCTCCGCGAAGACGGCGGTGACGAATCGAGCGTCTTCTCAGGCAACACACCCCGACAGGCGGCACTGAAAGCCGCTCGCCGGCTCGAACCCGGCCCGAGCGAGGCCGCAGCCGAGCGAGTCGAACTCCAACTCCGTGAGAAGGGGACGGACAAGGTACACATCTACGAAGGGTGGGCCTGGGAGGAGACGGCACCGGACGACAAGCCAGACTGGATGCCAAACGAGATCACCGAGGCGAACGTCTCGAAACAAGGGATCGAGCATCTGGACGAGTGAGCTGCCCCTAGCGAGGATCCTTTACTGGTAACCGATGTGGCACCGACCGCCCGAGAGCCGTCGGTATCGGCGGATAACCGAACGGTACCCGAAACCCGAGCGCTATTTCACCGACGAACGACGATGACGACCAGTATCCGGACTGTTCCGTGGGTAGTCTTTTGGGCCGGTCGGTCGTACGATCGGTACCCGTGACCGTCGTCACCCTCGGACCGGCCGGTACCTATTCGCATCGAGCCGCGCTCGCGATAGACGACGACGTCTCCTTCCGACCGTCAGTAACGGCAGTGGTCGAGGCGGTCGAACGAGGGGCAGCCGAACGCGGGGTCGTCCCGATCGAGAACAGCATCGAGGGGAGCGTCACGGAGACGTCCGACGCCCTCGCCGACGCGCCGGTCGCCGTCGTTCGCGAACTCGTCGCGCCGATTCGGCACGCTCTGCTCGCGCAAGGACCGTCGTTCGACGTCGTCGCGAGTCACCCCCAGGCACTCGCACAGTGTCGGGACTTCCTCGATCGGTCCTACCCATCGCCAGCTCGGGAAGCCGTAACGAGCACGGCCGCCGCGGTCGAACGGGCCCGAAACGACGATTCGGTCGCGGCGATCGCCCATCCGGCAGCCGCGAGCGGCGACCTCCAGTGCATTGGGAGGGATATCCAGGACCGGTCGTCGAATCGGACCCGGTTTTTTGTACTCGCAACCGGTGACGAGCGCGCCGAATCGGGAACCAAGAGTACGATCGTCATCGCCCCGGGTGCGAACCACCCGGGCCTGCTTCACTCGCTGCTCGAACCGTTCGCCGACCGCACAATCAACCTCACCAGGATCGAATCCCGACCGACCGGTCGACGGCTCGGCGAGTACGTTTTCCACCTCGACTTCGAGGCGGGACTGGACGAGCCCCGGACGCGGGAGGCACTCGCCGCCATCGAAGAGGCCATGGACGGGGGCCACATCCGTCGACTCGGTTCGTACGACGTCACCCACGTCGATTCCTGAGTCGCGATCGTCGGTCGTGGTCCGATCGTCTGGTGGCTAGACGAGGCGTATCGAGCCGACGTCGCCCGGATTTGCCGACCCCGGGGATTGTGTTCGGGCTGCCGGGGGAGAACTTATCTCCGTTCACGTCCAATTGACAGGTATGCGTCGAAATCCGTTCGAGGACCTCGAGGACCTGTTCGATCGGCTGAGTGCCCAGTTCGAGGAAGGAATGGGGCGTGACAGCGGCCTCGCCATCCCCGGCCAGGCCGGCGTCGACGTCGCGGACACCGGCGAGGAGTACGTCGTCACCGCCGATCTGCCCGGCTACGACACCGACGACGTCGACCTCCGCCTGGTCGACGGCGCGCTGAAACTGGAGGCGAGCCGCGACGCCGCAGAGACGCACGAAGAGGGCGACTACATTCGCCGCGAACGGACCCAACACACGGTGAGTCGGCGGATCCGCCTGCCCGATCCCGTCGACGAGGAGGGGATCGAAGCCACGTACAACAACGGCGTGCTGACCGTGACGCTTCCGAAGCTCACCGGCGAGGCCGGCGGCCACCAAATCGACATCTCCTAGGACCGCCTCCCGACCCGTGACCGGTCCCCGACGCTCGTTCTCGGATCGCTCCGTTCCGGTTAGCGGCGATCGACTCGCTGTCGGTCGTCACGACCGGGTGAGCGACGCAATCGACCTCGTCGTGATGAGCGCCGACCCCGCTCCACCCGCCACGTCGTGTTCGTCCACCCGACCACGCCGCGTCGCTGTGAGTGTCTCGCCCAGTCGGGTACCGCGTAGGTCCACCGGTTCGGCGCAGTCGAATCGCTCGCATGGAAAGGTTAACGATTGCCGGTCCCCGGACGTGTAGATGATGAGCGACGAGGGTTACGACCACGCGGCCGTCGAGGAACGCTGGCAGGGCGCGTGGGACGATGCGGACGTGTATCGGACGCCGGACGACGTCGACGATCCGACGTACGTCCTCGGGATGTACCCGTACCCCTCCGGTGAGCTTCACATGGGCCACGTCCGGAACTACACGATTACGGACGCGTACGCCCGCTATCGGCGGATGCGTGGCGACGACGTCCTCCACCCGATGGGCTGGGACGCCTTCGGCCTCCCGGCCGAGAACGCGGCCAAAGACCGCGACACCAATCCCCGCGACTGGACGTTCGACTGCATCGACCGGATGCGCGAGCAGATGGAGTCGATCGGGCTGGGCTTCGACTGGGATCGGGAGGTGACGACCTGCGTTCCCGAGTACTATCGCTGGAACCAGTGGCTCTTCACTCGATTCGAGGAGGCGGGACTGGTCGAGCGCCGCGAGGCGGACGTCAACTGGTGTCCCGAGTGCGAGACCGTCCTGGCCGACGAGCAGGTCGAAGGCGAGGCCGAACTGTGCTGGCGGTGTGACACGCCGGTCACGCAGCGCGAACTCGATCAGTGGTTCCTCCGGATCACGGAGTACGCCGACGAACTGCTGGAGGCGATCGACGACCTCGATGGCTGGCCGAACTCCGTCCGCCAGATGCAGCGCAACTGGATCGGCCGCCAGCACGGAACCGAACTGGCGTTTACGATCGACGGCTATGGTCCCGTCCGTGCCTTCACGACCCGCCTCGACACCATCTACGGAGCGACGTTCTTCGCGCTAGCGCCGGATCACCCGATCAGCGAGGAACTGGCCGAGACGGACGAGGACGTTCGCCACTTCGTCGACCACGAGGCGGACCCCGAGGGCGACGAACCGAACGGCGTCGAGACGAACCTGACGGCGACCAACCCCGCGACGGGTACAGAGATCCCCGTCTTCGTCGCGGACTTCGTCCTCTCGGACGTCGGTACGGGCGCGCTGATGGGCGTTCCCGGCCACGACGACCGCGACCACGCCTTCGCCGAGAAGAAGGGCGTCGACGTCGTGCCCGTCGTCGCGCCGGATCCCGCGAACGAAACCGACGAGGCGGACGGCGACGACGCGGCTGGCGGGGGGAAGCCAACCGCCCCGGACGTCTCCGAGTCGGCGTTCACCGACGACGGCGTGCTCGTCAATTCGGACGAGTACGACGGTCTCGACAGCGAGACCGCCCGAAAGCGGTTGACCGCGGACATCGAGAGCGCCGAGTCGGCCACCCAGTACCAGCTACGCGACTGGGGCATCTCCCGACAGCGCTACTGGGGGACGCCGATCCCCGTCGTTCACTGTGACGACTGTGGCCCCGTCACGGTTCCCGCCGAGGACCTACCCGTGGAACTGCCGGCGTTCGTCAACGTCAGCGGCAACCCGCTGGACGCCGCCGAGGAGTGGAAGGGGACGACCTGTCCCGACTGCGGGGGCGACGCCGTCCGCGAGACGGACACGATGGACACCTTCGTCGACTCCTCGTGGTACTTCCTGCGGTACGTCTCGCCGGACCTGGCGGAGGCCCCGTTCGACGTCGAACGAGCCAACGACTGGCTGCCCATCGACCAGTACGTCGGCGGCATCGAACACGCCGTGATGCACCTGCTGTACTCGCGATTCTTCACGAAGGTGCTCGCCGATTACGAGGGACTCGAGTTCCGCGAGCCGTTCGAGAACCTGCTGGCCCACGGCATGGTCCAGCTGGAGGGTTCGAAGATGTCCAAGTCGAAGGGCAACGTCGTCTCGCCCCAGCGCATCGTGCGCGAGTACGGCGCAGACACCGCCCGCCTGTTCATGATGCAGGCCGCCCAGCCCGACACCGCCTTCGACTGGAGCGAGGAGGGCGTCCGCTCGACGTACGCGTTCCTGACGCGGCTGCAGCGGACCATCGACGACTACGTGTCGGACCCGCCGGCCGGCGACGTCGACGCCGTCGCGGCCTACGTCGAGAGCGAGATCGACGCCACGGTCGCCATCGCCGGTGCGGAGTACGAGGAGCTGCGGTACAACCACGCGCTGCGCGAGACCCAGGACCTGGTCCGGACGCTGCGCCAGTACGCCGAATACACCGAGCCCGACCCGGAGACGTTCGAACGCGGCCTCTCCGCGGTCGTCCGGCTGCTGGCTCCCGTCGCGCCCCACCTCGCCGAAGAGCTGTGGGACGCACTCGGTGGCGAAGGATTCGTCGTCGACGCCGACTGGCCGACGGCTACGGTCGATCGCGAGGCCGTCGAGGGGCGGCGTCGGCTGGTCGAGAACACCAGGGAGGACGTCCGCGACATCGTGTCGGTGGCCGGCATCGAGGACCCAGAATGCATCGACGTCGTCGTCGCGCCCGACTGGAAGTACGACGCCCTGGAGATCGCCATCGAGAGCGACGCCGACAACCTGATCGGTGAACTGATGGGCGAGTCCCACATCCGCGAACAGGGTGACGCCGCCGCCAGCTACGGCCAGGACCTGCAGGCCGAACGGGAGGCGCTGCGGGAGACGCCGGGCCCCGACGCCGAACGCGAGGCCCTGGAGGCAGCCGCCTGGTTGCTAGAACGCGAGTTCGAGGCGCCCGTCACCGTCGTCGACGCCGACGAGGCCGACGACGCGACGGTAAAGAACGCAGCGCCCGGTCGTCCGGGGATCGACATCGTGGAGTGAGAACGGCGATCCTGTTCGGAGCCCTCTCGACGGTATACCCGGCAACGGCGCACGCCGGGCAAAGACGAGGCTCATCCCGCCTGACGGGGAGGTAACCTCCATTTCTTGCCGGACCGAGACGACGCTCGTTCCTCGCAAGTGGCAGGTCTTTTATACCGTTTTCCGCTAGTGGCGGTCAATGAACTACGATCCGCAGGAACTCGAGGCCCGGTGGCGCAAGCGCTGGGCCGAGGGCGGTCGGTACGAGGCCGACCCGGACGAGCGATCCGACGCCACGTTCGTCACGGTTCCCTACCCGTATCCAAACGGCGGCATGCACATCGGACACGCCCGTACCTACACCGTTCCGGACGTCTACGCCCGGTACCGCCGCCAGCAGGGCGACAACGTCCTCTTTCCGATCGCCTGGCACGTAACCGGGACGCCGATCGTCGGCGCCGTCGAGCGCCTGAAAAGCGGCGACGAGGGACAGATCGATAGTCTGCAAAACGCCTTCGGCGTCCCCGAAGCGGACCTGGCCGACCTGGAGACGCCGATGGGCTTCGCCCGCTACTTCGTCGAGAACCACTACAAGTCGGGGATGAGCCGGCTCGGCCTCTCGATCGACTGGCGTCGGGAGTTCACGACCAACGACGAACGCTACTCGAAGTTCATCGCCTGGCAATACGAGACCCTCAGAGAGCGCGGCCTGCTCGAGAAGGGGCTGCACCCGGTCAACTACTGCACCAACGAGGAGCAGCCGGTCACCACCCACGACATCTACGAGGGCGAGGACGCGGAGTTCCAGGAGTACTCGCTGATCAAGTTCGAGGGGGGCGAGCCGGCGTCCGACGACGAATCGGACCGTTCGAGCGGGCAGGATCCGCGAGACGACGAGACGACCTACTACCCGATGGCGACGCTGCGCCCCGAGACGGTACGCGGCGTGACCAACGCGTACGTCGATCCCGAGTCGACGTACGCCCGAGTCACCGTCGGTATCTCCGAGCAGCGCTCGGACGGCTCGGAAGACGCGGACGCGTCTTCCGGTGACGAGACGTGGATCGTCTCCGCCGAGGCGACCGAGAAGCTCGACCTGCAGGCCCGAGACGTCGAGGTCGGGGAGACGTTCGAGGGCGCCGCGCTGGTCGGCGACCGCGTCCGCAACCCCGTCACCGACGAGGAAATCGTGGTTCTTCCGGCCGCGTTCGTCGACACCGACAGCGCGACGGGCGTCGTCATGTCCGTCCCCGCCCACTCTCCGGACGACTGGATCGCCCTCGAGCGCGCGAAAGACCGCGCCGACGACCTCGCCGCCGACTACGATCTCGACCCGGCGGAGATCCGGGCGATCGAACCCCGGCCGATCCTGACGATCGAGGGCTACGGCGAGTTTCCCGCGAAGGAGGCCCTCGACGAACGCGGGATCGACTCGCCGGATGATCCGGCCATCGAGGACGCCACCCAGGAGCTGTACAACCGCGAATTCCATCAGGGCGAACTGATCGACGAATACGAGGAGTTCGCGGGCGAAGTCATCGAGGACGTCCGCGAGGACCTCGACACTCACTACCGTTCCCGGGGTGCGTTCGACGCGATGTACGACTTCGCCGAGGCGGTGATCTGCCGGTGTGGCGGCGACGTCGAGGTGGCCGAACAGGACACCTGGTTCATCCGGTACGGCGACGCCGACTGGAGCGAGGCGGCCCATCGCGCAGTCGACCGACTCGACGCAATTCCCGAAACCACTCGCGAACAGTACGATCACGCGATCGACTGGCTCGAGGAGTGGCCGTGCATCCGAAACTACGGACTCGGGACCCGGCTGCCCTGGGACGACGAGTTCGTCATCGAGCCGCTGTCGGACTCGACGATCTACATGGCCTACTACACGATCGCCCACCTGATCGACGACGTCCCCGTCGACGCGCTCGACCGGAACTTCTTCGACACGCTGTTTCTCGGCGAGGCGGACGTCGACGACCCCGACGAGCGGGCCCTCGAGCTGCGCGAGGAGTTCGAGTACTGGTACCCGGTTTCCGTGCGGTGTTCGGCCAACGACCTCATCTCGAATCACCTGACGTTCTTCCTGTATCACCACGCCGAGCTCTTCGAGGAGGCGAAGTGGCCCGAGGGGATCACCGTCATGGGCATGGGCCTGCTCGAGGGCGAGTCGATGAGCTCCTCGCGCGGCCACGTCGTCCTCCCCGATGAAGCGATCGAGCGCTACGGCGCCGACACGGTACGCTTCTTCCTGCTCAACAGCGCCGAGCCGTGGCAGGACTTCGACTGGCGCGCCGACGCCGTCGGTTCGACCCGCGACCAGCTCGAGACGTTCTGGAACCGGGCAGAGGAGGTGATTGAGGGGCCCCAGGGCGAGCGAGAGTTGACGCAGGCCGACCGCTGGCTGCTCGCGACGCTCCAGGAGACCGTCCGCGAGGTCACCGGCGCGATGGATGCCTTCGAGACGCGGACGGCGAGCCAGGCCGCCTTCTACCGGTTCGAAGAGCACCTGAAGTGGTACCGCCGTCGTACGGACCTGGACAGGGCCGGCGCCCGGTGGACGCTGCGAACGGTCCTCGAAACGCGGCTTCGGTTGCTCTGTCCGTTCGTCCCGTTCCTGGCGAACGAACTCCACGAGCGCCTGACGGGCGAACCCGCCGAGGCCGTTCCGTGGCCGGAGCCGGTTCCCGCGTTCGAAGACGATGCCGTGCTGGCCGAGGAGGAACTCGTTCGCGACCTCGTCTCGGACGTCCGGGACATCGTCGACGTGACGGACACGGACCCCGAGACGATCCGGGTCTACGCGGCGGCCGACTGGAAGCGCGACGTCTTCGAGACAGTGCGCGCCGTCGGCCCGAACCAGGGCTCGGTCATGAGCGAGGTCATGCAGGACGAGGCGCTGCGCGAGCGAGGGGACGCGGTCAACGACCTCGTCGGCGACGTGATTCCGTTCGTCCGCGAACGCGACGACGAGACGCTCGCGACGCTAGCCGGAATCGACGAAGGGTCCGTCTACGACGCGGCCGCCGGGTTCCTCGAACGCGAATTCGACGCGACCGTCGAGGTGTACGCCGAGGACGGAGAGCCGACCGATCCGGCCGGGAAGGCAGCGCAGGCCCAGCCGTTCCGACCGGCAGTACACCTCGAGTGAGGGCCGCCGACGCTCGCCGGATTTATCGACGAGTCGACGACGATTCGTCCCCCATGACGATCATCAGATTCGGAGGACGTAACGGCCTTTTTTGGCCGTAGGCGTCGGATAGCGGGCATGAACCGCGGTGATTCCGCACACCAGACGGAGCGGCCCCCGGTGAGTGCCGGTACAGGGGACGGTCGACTTCCGCACCCGTTCACACTCACCTGGCGAGATGGACTCTTCTTGCACTGGCCGGTCGATCCGGACGAGCTTCGCCCGCACGTTCCGGAACCGCTCTCCCTCGACACGCGGGACGGGCGGGCCTGGATCAGCATCCTTCCGTTCGTCAACGCGAACGCCGGTCTCAGAATGACGCCGAAATTCCTCCGGTACACGGCCCCGGAACTCAACGTTCGAACTTGCGTCACCTTCCGGGGCGATCCGGCGTTGTACTTCTTTAGCGTCGACGTCGACAGCGTCGTGATCGCGGCGCTGGTCGGTCGGTACACCCGGTTGCCCGTCACGCGAGCGCGGATGCACGTCTCGCGGGTCGAAGGCGCGACGACCTACGAGGGGAACCAGGTCTCGTTCTCGAGTACGCGGGAGTCGGCGACGGAGCCGATCGGCCGGTTCGCCGTGAATTACCAGCCGACCGAGGCGGTCACCTTCGCCGAGCCGGACTCCCGGCTCGCCTGGTTGACCGAGCGACGGCGATTCTACGCACCGGACGGGAGCCGTCGGCGTTCGGAATCGACCGTGCTGGTCGGCGAGGTGGCCCACGCACCCTGGCCGCTCCAGCCCGCCGAGGCCACCGTCCACGAGAATACCCTGTTCGCGGCGAACGGGTTACCCGAACCGGTGGACGAACCCATCGCCCAGTACTGCCCGGAACTGACCATGACGGCGTCGATACCCAGACGGATTCGAGCGAACCGGGCCGGCGGATAGACGCCGCTGTCTAGAGTTATCCGTCCGGCTCGCGATGGCGAAGACGTCATGGAGAAAGTCGACATCGCCGAGGACGGCGCGGGGCCCTCGATCGCCGCGGCCGACGTCTACCGTCGGCTCTCGAAGCCCCTCGGCACGGAGCACCTCGCCATCAACTACGCCGAACTCGAGCCCGGGAGCCAGCTCGGCTGGGACTACCACCGCCACCGCGATCAGGAGGAGGTTTTCGTCGT
>SLIS01000154.1 GCA_007135505.1 Halovivax sp. | reverse complement strand
CTCGTTCGGTTCGCGGCGTTCGATCTCCAGTTTCTGCTGACTCGCCACCGCTACTACCTCTACTCGGAGGACCTACAGACAGTCTCGCCGGCGGAGCTGTGTTGTCACACGTTGCTGATCGACGACGACACCCGCCACCGCTCGTACTGTCTCCTGTTGCTCAGCCATGTCGATGTCGACGAGAGCGATCTTCGAGAGCGAGCGGGGAAATACGGCCTCGAAGACGAAATCGACGCCCTGCTCGGGTACCTCGAGACGCAGGGAGAGGTCGACGATGACCGCTTCCCTGAGTGGGACGAATTCCAGGAGCTGGCGGCTGATTACGAGGTGCCACTACCCCAATGAGAGCAACCTTCGGACGCGAGTACATCGAGAACGAGTTCCAGCGAATCGCAGATGGGCTGTCTGACCCGCTCAGCGTTTACCTGATCGGTGGCGGCGCGATGTCGCTGCGCGATCTCAAGGGGGCGACGAAGGATATCGACCTCGTCGTGGCGGACGGTGACGCGTACGGCCAGCTGTGGGCCGTTCTGATGGATCTCGGGTATTCAGATGTACAATCACTGGACGCCGATTATCGGGCACTAGGCGCGACCAGTTGCGCCGAGAACGACGATGGATGTCGCCTCGATATCTTCAATCAGCAGGTCGCGAACAAGCTCGTACTGACTGACGGAATGCGCGACCGGAGTGAGTCGTTTCTCGTGGCCGATCAGCTGACGGTCCGGCTGGTCAGCAACGAAGATATCTTCCTCTTCAAGATGATCGCTGGCCGCGACGACGATATCGGGGATATGAACGTGCTGGTGCAGGCGGGCCTCAACTACGACGTCATCGAAAATGAACTCGAGGCACAGATCGACCGGCTCGGCGACGACCAGTTCGCCACCTTTGCGAACGAGGCCCTGATTGAGCTCGAAAAGCGGTACGGGGTGACCACACCCATCAAGAACCGCGTCCAAGAGCTGACGGACCGATACTACTGCGGGCTCGAAGTGCTCCAGGCACTCGACGAACCGATGACCGAAGACGAACTAGCCACCGATCTTGGGCTGGAAATCAATGTAGTCCGAGACAGGGTCGCGTATCTTGCGGAATTTGACCGGGTACGGCAAGATGGCGAAACAGTCCGTCCGGTGGAGTAGTCCGATCGCTTCCCCTACAGAGGGAAGGCGACCAGCCGGTCACGGACATCGCCGGTCAGTCCACCATCTTGGGCAACGACTTCCTTAGGGCCAGCGAGGCGCTCGTGGAGAAGCTCCTCGACCGGATGGCCGTACCTGGACAGAGGTAGTGGACTTCGCGACACTCGCGATGGTCGTCCCCCCTCAGCGGACGCTAAAAAACAGAACGCCGCTACGTTAACCAACAGAGGACAGCAACACTCGATAGCGTTGGTTAAGACAGAGCGCTACTCTTCATCCTCACGCAGCTCCTCTGCTTTCCACTTGAGTCGACGCAGAATCTCTGTCCGGTTCTGGTGGGCGTTCTCGTAGATAACACACTTCCCAAGCGCCTCTTCAGTCTGGTATCCTTGCGATTTCGGCGCCGATGAAATGCGTGTTCGGTGCCTCTGGCAGTTTCTCCGGGGGAAATTCGTCATTCTCGGGATCATAAGGTGTCTCCATTTCGGAAGGCCTCCATTTCTCGAGGCAGGCAAAAACGACTCTCTGTACATCGCTATTGGGAAGCAGATTGTTGGTAGCGATACCGATACTCTTTCTGTGGCGGGAAAATCACCCTCTCACTCGGCAACGACTTCGATCTGATCAATATACTGCTGTTGCTCTTCCGTAGGAGATTGTCGATACAGCTCGACCGCTTCTACACCGAACAGAGATTAGCAGATAGACCGGGTCAAGGAAACGTTCTGAGTTCATCGGCACAATAACCAAACCGAAAGACGGCGGTCCATCAACAACGTGGCACCCTTGAGCGTTTGGAGTTACTGATTTTACTTAGTCTACGTTACGGCACTTATGGCAATCATAGAGGGGTATGATGAAATAGGAATTCGCGCCAGCGTGGCGCCCCTCGCGATCAGCCAGTGGGGCCGAGTGCCCCGATGATAACAAATGAGAGACGACAAGCACACGACCGGCGGCGAAGAATTGGAGAAAACCAGCATCAGGGAACTTCTGGCGGTGGTCCTTGTGACTATCGCGAACGTCCGGAAGAACGGACGAGAGGAACTCGTGCGCCTGAAGTCCCTCGACGAGGCGGCTCACCGACGGCTGAACGACCGGCTTCGACCGATAGCGTTCGGGCTACTCGCAATCGCCGTCCTGTTCATGTTCTCGACTCAGCCGGTGCTCGCCTGGTGTACCGAGGGGATCGGCGCGCTGATCTACGAGACGACAGAGATGCTCTGGCAGATCGTTCTGGGTATGCTGGTCCTCGTCGCGATCGTCGGCCTACTGTTGCGCGCCTTCCCGCTATTCACCGGCGCGACGGCGCTTGGGAACGTGATGATCGTCGGCGTGATCGTCGGTGTGATCGGGTTCGTCTTCATCATCACGTTCATCGATATGGCGCTCGGCTACACCGGGGGTCCGGGCGCCGAGGAAGGATGCTCGCCGTTCCTCTGATCGGAGGGGCCTAGCGTGAGGCTGAGTCGGGCCGCAAAGATCGTTGTCGTCCTTTTTTTAGCGCTGTCGGTCGGGTTCTCGGGAGCCGTCGTCCCGGGGGTGGCTGGTTCCGATCCGGTCTCGAGCTCCACGTCCGACGTAGGCGTGGATATGGTCGGTCAGACCGACGGCCCCGGTCCCGGGCCAGGAGTCGACGATGATACCGAGGACTCGAACGAATCCGACAGTTCGGACGGCGATCAGGGTAACTGGGTCGGCGATGATCATGACCCGGTCTCCGGTGAAGTCGAGGCGGACGACACTGACGGCGACGACGAAGAAGAGGAGGATGAGGGCGGGACATCGATCTCAGACGGTCTTCTCGACGGAACGGTAGACTTCGTTTCCGGTGTGATCCCGGACGTCCCGGACGTCCCGACGCCGGCGGAGGCAACCGAACACATCTGGTCGTACATGGCGGTGCAGTTTCACGAAATGTTCGTCACCCTCGTTGACGAGGTGTTCAACAACCTACTCGGGACACCGACGATCCACAACGACGGGCCCCTGGGGATCATCGGCAGCCCTGAACCGATCGGCTCCGGCGAGGCGACCGCCGACGACACGGCAGCCGATGAGTACGACGTCTTCGCGAGCCATCTCTACGTCGCCCTCTACGCCAACGTCTACCTACCGTTTATTATGCCTCTGACCGCCGCGATCCTCGGTCTGGCGGCGATTGGCGTCCTGATCGGGCCGTCGCTCTCGGCGATCACGCACCACCGGATGCTGTCGCTCCTCGGTGCGGCGATCTTCGCGGTGATCCTCGTCGTCGCCTCTTGGGAGTTCGCGGCACTCATCCACTCCCTCTCTG
>SLIS01000286.1 GCA_007135505.1 Halovivax sp. | reverse complement strand
GTTCAGAAGAGCCCATGGCTCTCGCAACCGACATCCTGTTCAACGAGTTCCTCTTCGTCCTTGCCATCGTCGTTGCAGCCATGCTCGCGCTCCTGAGCACGGCGAACGCGGGAATCCTCACCGCATCTCGATACCCGTTCGCGCTCAGCCGAGACAACCTCTTTCTCGACCGGTTCGAGTACATCCACCCACGATTCAACACCCCGACCGTCGCCATCATGGCCACGGGCGCCGTCATGGTTCTCGTGATCGCCACGCTGCCGGTCGACGAGATCGCCAAGGCCGCCGGCGCGTTCCAGATCCTCGTCTACATTCTCGTCTGCGGTGCGCTGATCGCGTTCCGCGAACGGGACCTGGAGTGGTACGATCCGGCGTTTTTCACGCCGGGTTATCCCTGGGTGCAGCTGTTCGGCATCGCCTCCGGCATCTACATCATGACACACATGGACCTCCTGCCGATCGTGGGAGCCGTCGGGCTCACCATCTTCGGGTTCGTCTGGTACTACTTCTACGCGAAGGAGAACGTCGACCGGGAGGGTGCCGCAGTCGGTCTCGCCCGCCGGCAAGCCGGCAAGCAGTTCGTTCGCGACACCGAAGCAGAGCTCGACCGCGACCAGTACGAGGTCCTGATCGCACTACGACGTGACGTCAGTCGCGAGAGCGAGGACGCGTTGCTCCGGCTCGCGTCTCCAATCGTCAGGAGCCGCGGCGGGCGCATTCGCGTCGTCCGGTTCGACGAAGTTCCGGACCAGATCCCGCTCGACGCCGCCGCTGCGGAGACGACGGAAGCCGACGTGGCGTTCGAGGAGCGAACCGACGAACTCGTCCGCGATCTCGAGGTGCCGGTCGAGGTCGGCGAGATCGTCAGCCACGACACGCCCCACGCGGTCGTCAACTTCGCCGAACGGACTGACGCCGACCTCGTTCTCGCCCGTCAGGAGGTCACGAGCCGACTGGAGACGCTACTCGGCCGCGACACCGACTGGATAATGGAGCACGCCCCCTGCGACGTGGTCTTCGTCCAGCACGAACGACCGACACCGATCGACGAGATCGCCATCGTCACCGACCGGAGCCCGTTCAACGATCCGCTCAAGGTCGAACTGGCCGACGCGATCGCCCGGGGGATCGACGCCAGATTGCGATTCCTGTTCGCGATCGACGAGTCGGCCCCCGACGACCTCGTCGAGACTGTCGAGGACTACCACGCCGAACTCGACGAACTCTGTACCGTGCCGGTCGAGAGCACGATCGTTCGGACCGACGACGCGGTCGGCGGCCTCTCCGACGCGCTCGCCGGCTCCGATCTGGTGATACTGAGTACCGTGACCCACCACCGGATTCCCGACCTGCTCGTCGAGCAGCGATCCGATCGACTGGCCGCAGCCCTCGAGCAACCGGCCCTGCTGGTTCACTCGAAAAAGACCAGGCGCGGATCCTTCCTCCGTCCGATCCTCGATCGGCTCCTCTTCGACTGATCGACACGTCCGAATCCGAGCGGAACGGAAATTGATACACTGCTTGCCATCCGACGACTCGTATGATCAGATCCTTCGACGGTGAAACGCCGACCATCGCCGACAGCGCCTTCGTCGACGAACGGGCGACGGTCATCGGGGCCGTACGGATCGAAGCGGACGCGAGTATCTGGCCAGGTGCCGTTCTCCGCGGCGATAGCGGCGAAATCGTCATCCGCGAGGGGGCGAACGTCCAGGACAACGCGACCCTCCACGAGGGCGTCGAAATCGGTCCCTACGCGACGATCGGCCACAACGCAATCGTCCACGGTGGCACTGTCCGAGAGCGTGCGATGGTCGGGATGAGCGCAGTCGTCCTCGACGGCGCGACGATCGGCCGAGAGAGCCTGGTCGGCGCCAACGGCCTGGTCACCGAGGGAACGACGGTTCCCGAATCGACGCTCGTTGCGGGGACGCCGGCCGAGGTGATAACGGACGTCGACGACTCCCCGTGGACCGAAGCCGGCGAACGGTACGTCGATCTCGCCCAGACGCACGCGGAGACGAGCCAAAAACTCGATCGCTCGACGGTCACGGCGGAGTCACCCGTGGAAGAATAGCACGCTGGAAACGTTGATGACCCACAGTATCCGGTGGAGCAGCAATTCGAGACCGACGCGTTACCCGACCGTGGTCCCGACCGGCTGGCCCTCCAGGAACGGCTCGAGTCCGTCCAGATCGAAGATCGAGGCCCTGGCATCGAGTTCGAGCAGTGCCCGTACCTTCGCGGCCATGCCGCCACTTACGTCCGTGTCCTCGCTTCCCCCGAGTACGTCGGCGACGGCCTCGTAGGAATCGATTCGGTCGACGACGGCTCCCGTCTCGTCGAGGACGCCCGAAACGGACGAACAGAGGCCGACGCGGTCCGCCCCGAGGGCGTCGGCCACGTCGACGACGAGTTCGTCGCCGCTGACGACCGTCACGCCCGCCCCCTCGTGTGCGACCAGATCACCGTGAAGAACGGGAACGAACCCCTCCGCTAGCAACGTCGAGACCTGGCCGGTCGGTAACGTGAGAGTCCCCGTCTCGTCCCGGTGAGCCGTCGAGAGTGGATGAACCGGAACCGCCGGCACGTCCCGACCGAGCAGGCGCTGGAGGACGAAGCGGTCGAGGGTCGTCATCGCGCCGTGAATCGCGTGGACGGCCTCGACGTCGTGACTCCCGTCGGTTGTGCTCACACCGTACTCGCTCGCGTGATGGTGCCCAAAGCTGCCGCCGCCGTGGACGACGACCAGTCGTTCCACGCGACCCGCGGCCAGTGCTCCGGCGAGAACGTCCGCCGCCCGGTCGAGCGACGGCCCGTCGAGCGTCTCCGGGCGATCCTTCTCGGTGATCACGCTCCCGCCGAGCTTGACGACCACGGTCATTCGAGCCGACGCACCCCCTCGTCTGCCAGTTCCGCACGAAACACGTCCTCACAGCCGGGAAGGTATCGAAGCGCCGTTTCCGTCTCCGTGGACGGATCGAGCGCGACGACGCACCCGCCACCGCCCGCACCGGTCAATTTCGCCCCGCTCGCCCCCGCTTCCCGGGCCGCCCAGACCATACTATCGAGCGAACGCGAGGAGACACCGAGCGCCGAGAGCAGCCCGTGGTTGAAGTTCATCAACCGTCCGAGTTCGTCGATGTCTCCGGTTTCGAGGGCGTCTTCCCCCCGTCTGACGACAGCCCCGATCGACTCGACCGTCTCGGCGGCAAAGTCGTACTCCTCGCGAAGCGAGCGGACGCCGGCGACGAGAGCGCCGGTGTCGCCGGCCCCGCCGTCGAAGCCGATGACCAGCGGGAGGTCGGGCGCGTCGAGCGAGCGACAGTCTGACCCCTCGACGCGAACGGCACCACCCGTCGCCGAGCAAAACGTATCGGCACGCGATGCCTGGCCATCCTGGACGGCGTGTTCGGTCCGATAGGCCCGCTCCGCGAGTTGCTCGGTCGAGAGCGTGACGCC
>SLIS01000088.1 GCA_007135505.1 Halovivax sp. | reverse complement strand
CTCGTGCGGACGATCGGGACGACCGTCTCGCCGATCTCCTCGACCGCGGCGTCGACGCCGTGGCGGGCGACGGACAGCGGCGACTTCTCGACGTCCCGAAGCAGGCGCTCGACCTCGCGCTCGACTTCCGCGACGCGCTCGGCGTCGACGACGTCGGTCTTCGTGATCGCGACGATCGTCGGGAGGTCCGTCGCGAGCAACACGCCGAGGTGCTCTCTGGTGACCCGCGTCGGGCCGTCGTCCGCGGCGACGGTGAGCAGCCCGTAGTCGAGTTTCTGCCCGACGAGGCCGCGGATCGTCGTCCGGAGCCACGGCTCGTGGCCGACGGTGTCGACGAAGGAGACGAGTCGGTCGGCCGCTTCGACGACGTCGGCCCGATCCTGCTTTCGGTTCGGGTTTCGCACGTGAACGGGGCCGTCGTCGTCGAACCCGTAGACGGCGTAGGACAGATCCGCCGAGAGACCGCGTTCGACCTCGTGGGGCTTCACGTCGAGGAAGGCGCGGGTTCCGCCGTCGCCGTCGTCGGCCCGACCGGTGACGAGCGACCCGACGAGCGTCGACTTGCCGTGGTCGACGTGGCCGGCCGTGCCGACGACGACGTGCTCGTCGTCGGTCTCTAAGACGGCCCCGTCACGGATCGTCGCGACGCCGACCAGTCCGCCGGAGGCGTCGCGGTCGTTCGAGCCGCGCCGCGAGGCAGTCCCCGTCTCGCGATCGACGCCCCACGTCTGGACGTCGTCGATGTGGGCGTCGGCCTCCTCAGCCAGGAGGGAGAGGACGTCCATCGTCTCGGAGAAATCGTCGGGCGGGATGCCCGCGAGCCCGCCGCTGTCGGTGACGCCGACGACGTAGGTCGCCTCGCCGTCCCCCGAGAGGACGCGGTGGCGCAGCTGGGCTGCGAGACTCTCGCGACGGCCCTCTGCGAGGTGGACGTTCCGCGAGAGGCGCTCCTTGAACTCGACGCTCCCACCGTCTTCCTCGCCACGGTCCAGGGCCCGCTGCAACAGGGCCCGGTCACGGGACATATACTTCGGTAGCCACTCACACAGGAAAAACCTTCTCTAGTATTCGCTGGTAGCACACGACACCTGTCGGGCTTGCTTTGAAGCCGGTGCGACCCGAAGGGATCGTATGAGCGTCAGTGGTCTCTGCCAGATCTGTGAGTCCCGCACGGCCCGGGAGCGCTGTGACAACTGCGGGACGCTGGTCTGTGCGGAACACTTCGATCGAGGCCTCGGTCTCTGTGCCGACTGCGCAGCCCGGGCCGACCCCGGAACGGACGACGACACGGAGATCCACCGGTTCTGAGAGGCACACGTCAATGACGTCCATACGGAAACTGTTCGGCGAGGCGGTGGGGTTCGGCGAGCGGTACTGCCTCGACCTCGCGGAGCGCGACGGCGAGCTCGTCGCCACCCATCCCAGCGAGACGATTCCGATCGAGATCGTGGTAAGAGACGGACTCGACCGACTATCCGAGCGGCCACCAACCGAGCCAGTCCTCGTCGAGATCCTGCGCGAGTTCGACGGCAACCGGGTCGTCGGCAGGGTGGTCGCGACGAACTGTGACGAGGCCGAGAATTGACTACGAATAATTGACGGCGAATGGCAGCCGACGCACGCGACGTCCCGACCGGCAGCATCACCTGCGGTAGCCGGGATACACGTCTAGTATCCGTTCCGGTCCGATCGTCAGACCGCCGTCACTCGTCGCGATACCGGTTCAACCGTTCCTTCAGTCGCTTCGCCGCCTGCCCGGCCGCCGCGTCGAAGTCAGCGCCGGCGTTCTCACCCGCGAAGATGATGCCCCGAGAGGAGTTGACGAGCCCGACGCCGTTCGCCAGCCCGTACTCGACGGCCGCCTCGACGTCGCCGCCCTGGGCGCCGACACCGGGAACGAGGAAGGGCAGGTCCGGAACCTGCTCGCGCAGCGATTCGAGCTCCTCGGGTGCGGTCGCGCCGACGACGAGGCCGACGTTGTCGTTCTCGTTCCAGAGATCGGCCAGCGCGGCGACTCGCTCGTAGACGGTTTCGCCGGTCGCCAGTTCGAGGTCCTGGAGGTCGGCGCCGCCGGGGTTCGAGGTGCGACAGAGGACGAAGACGCCGGCTTCCTCCTCGGCCAGGAACGGCTGGAGCGAATCCCGGCCCATGTAGGGGTTGACGGTGATCGCGTCGGCGGCCGGGCCCGGCGAGTCGGCGTCGAGCAACTCGGCGTACTTCCGGGTCGTGTTCCCGATGTCGGCGCGCTTGGCGTCGAGGAGGACCGGCACGCCCTTACCGTGGGCGTAGGCGATCGTCTCCGCGAGCGCCCGAAAGCCGTCCGGATCCTCGTAGAAGGCGGCGTTCGGCTTGAAGACGGCCGCGTGCTCGTGCGTGGCGTCGATGATCCGGCGGTTGAACGCCCACCGGGGCAGGTCGTGGTCCTGGAGGTGGGCCGGAATCCGCGACGGGTCGGGGTCCAGGCCGACCGAGACGACGCTGTCGACCGTGACGATCCGGTCGTGCAGCCGATCGAAGAAGTTCATGCTGGCGGGTGAGTGGCCGACCGTCGAAAGCGTTGTCATCCAGTTCCGGACCGCGGCTAGGCTCCTCGGCCAGCGAGCCGACGAGTCAGTGGCCGCGAACGGCCGCCCGGTCGACGACGTAGACGAGCAGGACGGTGGCCGCGAGCAGACAGACCACGAGAAAGCCGAACGCGACGTCCCAGCCGCCGACGTCGACGAGGACGCCGGTCACGACGCTCCCCAATGCCCCGACGCTCATGTAAACCGTCCGGACGAGGCCGAAGCCGGTCCCCTGCTCGGCCGCCGAGAGTTCGTCCATGAAGCGCGACTGCAGCGGCGCACCCCAGCTCATGGCGAGGCCGGCCAGTACGACGGCCGGGACGATCACGACGGTTGAGGAACCGACGACGAGCAGACCGTAGCCGACGACGCCGGTGCCCATCGTCACGAGCGCGGCGATGTCGCGGGAGAACGCATCCGACAGCGCGCCAGTCAGCGGTTGGGTCAGCCCGTGGACGACGAAGTACGCGGAAAAGAGGAGACTCGCCGTCGACCGCGAGTAGCCGTGGTACTCCTCGAGAAAGGCCGGCAGGAACGACGCCGTAGCCTGCCAGGTAAAGGCCCCGAGCACCGCGAGAACGATCGTGTACGCGATCGCCGGCCGCGCGAGCAGGCCGAGGACGACATCGACGTTGACCTGCTCGCGGACGGTGGCCGCCGGCCGTGCGGCCTCGGTCGGTCCGACGCCGCGGGCGAACAGTACGAACACCGGAACGGCGACCACGGCACCGATCGCGATTCCCGCTTCCCAGCCGTGCCGCGACGCGACGACGGCGGCAAGCGGCGGGGCCGCGACGCCAGCTATTGGACCGCCCGCGATGTACATGCCCATCGCGCGGCCGGTCTCGTCCGCCGTCTTCGTCACGAGCGACGCCGCGGCGCTGTAGACCAGCCCGGCGCCGGCGCCGAG
>SLIS01000045.1 GCA_007135505.1 Halovivax sp. | reverse complement strand
GGTACTTATCGCCTTGGAAAGGAGCCGGCCGATCCGCCAGCAAGAGTTTATTCGACCGTTTCACGCCCGTGGTCGGCCGGATCCGAACCGTCCTCCGTCGCGGGATCGTGCGTCTCGTACCACGCCAGGACCTCGGTGAGCCGATGGATCGCCCGGTCGGGGTCGCCGATGTTGTGGTGCTCGTCCGGGTAGACGATCAGTTTCGCGTCGACACCCTGCTTGCGGGCTGCGACGTACAGTTGCTCGGACTGTGTGGGCGGACAGCGCCAGTCCTGGCCCCCGGCCGTGACGAGCAGGGGTGTGTCGAGCGATCCGACGTCCGTAATCGCCGAGACCTGGTCGTACCCCTCGGGGTCCTCCCACGGCAGGCCGAACTCGGCTTCGAACCAGTTGTGACTGTCCGCCGTCCCGTAACAGGAGTGTGGATCGTAGATGCCGTGTTCCGGCGCGGCAGCCGCGAATATGTCCGTCTGGGTGACGAGGTAGCCCTGGGAGATACCCCCGTAGGAGAAACCGTATCCGAAGACCCGGTCGGGGTCGACCCACCCGCGCTCGATCAGATCCTCGACGCCCGCAACGATGTCAGTGACCTCCGTCGTGCCCCACTGGCCGTAGAGTTCCTCGGCGAACGTACGGCCACGAGAGGTTCCACCGCGGTAGTTCGGCCGGAGGACGACGTAGCCACGGCTCGTCAGTGCGGCGTGGGCGAAACTGAAGACGGGTTCGTCGTACGAGAGTGGCCCGCCGTGGATCGCCACTACGAGGGGGTGGTCGCCGGACTCGAGGTCGACCTCAGGGTCGTGATAGCAGACACCGTCGATCCGCCATCCTTCGGACTCCCACTCTACGCGTCTGGCCTCGGGCATCGAGAATTCCTCGCGGAGTCCTGCGTTGAGATCCGTGAGGCGGGCAAGCGACTCCGGTTCGACGGCGCCGCCCCCGACGTCGTCGGAGCCGGCGTCCTCGAGGTCACCGCCGGTGACGCCAGTAGTTGCCGGTCCGTCAGTGCCGCCGCTCACCGCCAGGTCGGCGACGTCCACCACGTAGACGTCCAGGCCGTCCCGTGGGTGTGAGAACGCGAACGCTGCCGTCGACCCGTCCCTGGAAACGTCGAAGTGGACCAGCGCGCGGTCGCGTCCCTGGGCTTCGAAGCATCGCTCGGCCCCGTCGTCGACGGTTGCCCGCACCAGGCGTGTCCGTGATTCGTCGCCGATCTGGGTGTAAAGGCACTCGTCGATCCAATTCAGCGTCGCCGTTCGCGCCACGGTTCGATCGAGTCCGCCCGTCAGCGAGGTGATCGTCTCGCCGTCGTGGTGGACGGCTTCGGTCGGCGTACACCAGTTCTCGGGGTCGCTTCGGAAGAAGGTCAACGTCCCGTCATCACGCCAGGTCGGGTTCGAGTGGCCGTGTTCCCCGTCGGTGAGACACGCGAGGGACTCCCCGTCGGGATCGATCGTGTAGACGTCGCGCTTCATCGTATCGTCGGGGCGGTCGTGACGGCAGGAGGTAAAGGCGATCCGATCAGTCGGCCCCCACGCGGGTTCGAGTCCACTGAGATCCTGGAAGGCACCGCCACCGTAGGCGTCGTCGAGGCGCTCGGCGGATCCGTCGTCGACGTCGACGACGAATAGGTAGGCGGTCACGTCGTCGGTCCAGCCGACACCGTCGACCTTGTGCTGTAGCCGGGTCGTCTCGATCGGGCCGTCGTCGCGACGCCGTTCGAGGTACTCGCGCTCGTCGTCGGTCGGGTCGCGTGCGCCGACGACGAGTCGATCGCCGTCGGGTGCCCAGTCGAACTCCTGGACGCCCTCCTCGAAGTCCGTCACCTGCCGCGCGTCGCCGCCAATCGATAGGTCGAAGAGCCAGACCTGCTGGTCCGGTTCGGCCTCGTCGTCGCTGTCAGTCCCGTTCGAATCTGTGTCCGCCTCGTCGGATTCGGCGTCAGTCCCGTCCGATCGATCCTGCCAGCCGACGCGCCGGTCGAGCGACTCGTCGCGGGTCGCGAGGAACGCGAGTCGATCCCCGTCGGGACCCCAGGCCGGCTCCGACGCCGACGCCACCTGTGTGAGCCGATGTGGCTCTCGCGACCCGTCCGTCGGAACGACCGAGAGCGACGCGAGGGCTTCGTCGGCCGACTGGTCGTACTCCGTCGTGACGAACGCGACCCGATCGCCGGACGGCGAGATGGCGACGTCTGTGAGCTGTGTGAGGTCGTAATAGGCGGACAGGGCCAGTTCAGTCATCGTCTCGACGTGAGAGTCAGTAACAAAGTATATTCCGGATTGGGTCGCCGGGTCGACCCGTCTCAGGCGATGTCGAGATCGGATCGTTCGACACCGGCGAGAGTCTCCAGCGCGTCGGCCTCGAGCAGGTGACAGGTCCCCGGAATCACGAGAAGGTGCAGTGGCTCGCCGTAGTCGCCGCCCGCGAGCGCCGACAGGCGACCGCCCGTGACGAGCGGATTCGGAGATCCGGCGCGAGCGACCACGACGGCCACGAGATCGGGATAGGCCTCGGCCAGTAACTCGGCGCCAACGTCCGCCCGCATGTATTCGCCTCGCTCGGCCTTGATGTCGAGATAGACGACGGTGTGCAGTCCCCGGGCTCGATTGTCGTCGATCGTCTCGGTGACGCTCGCCGGCAGCCCGTCGGCACCGTGAGCCCACGGGAACGGTAGGGTCGTCGACGGTCCAAATCGGTAGTTTTGCAGGCCGGTTAGACCACTCGCAGCGGTCTGGGCAGTCACACCGTGGACGACCCGCGTCTCGATACCGCGGTCTTCCGCCCGAAGTCTGAGGTCGACGTGCGTCGTCGAGATCATCGTATCGCCGGCGGTCAGGAAGACGACCGTCTCCGATTCGGCGGCGTCGAGGATCGGATCCGGCTCCCGTTCGACGCCCGCCCGATCGCGCACCTCGATTGCCACGTCGTGGTGGGATTCGAGTTCCGCGACGGTCGTCCCGATCAACTCGCTGGTGTAGAACTCGGCGTAGACCCGATCGGCCGTCCGCAGGGCGTCCCGGCCGTCGACGGTGATCGATCGCTCGTCGTAGAGTCCGAGTCCGACGAAGCTGAGCATACCCGAACGTGGGGACGGGGTATCTTAGGCTGACGGATCCGGATCGACGGTAGAACCGAGTGTTGTCGGTATCGGGGTCACTCGTGACCCGTGATCGAGACGGGTTCGTACGGCTCGTCGATGTATTCGAGATCCGAATCCGACAGCGAGATGTCGACGGCATCGACCGCCGCTTCCACGTGCTCGACGCTAGAGACGCCGACGATCGGGGCCGTCACTGGCTCCTGATGCAGGTGCCAGGCGAGCGCGAGCTGGGCCATCGTTACGCCGTAGTCGTCGGCGAGTTCCTCGACGCGACGGTTGATCTCCTCGCCGCCGCCCGCCCGATAGACGGCGTGCCTGTCGCCGCGTTCCGCTGCCTCCTCGCTCCCGCGAGCCGTCGTCTCGAACGCCTCGTGC
>SLIS01000317.1 GCA_007135505.1 Halovivax sp. | reverse complement strand
CGGATGGGGCGGGCCGTTGGGCGGGCCTGTTACGTCATGGGAGCGACGGTGACGCTCGTTCACGGCCCGGTCGGACCCCACCGGGTCGATCGACCGTCGACACCGGAGTCGGGAGCGATTTCCTACGCCGACGTCGTGTCGGTCTCGACGGCGAACGAGATGATCGAGGCGACGCAGTCGGCCTGTGCGGACGCGGACGTCCTCGTCTCCGCAGCGGCGATCGGTGACTTCACCGTCAGTCGACGCGAGGAGAAACTCAGGTCCGGCGACCCACGAACGCTGGAACTCGAGCCGACCGAGAAACTCATCGACGGCGTGAGAGCGGACCAGCCCTCGCTGCCGATCGTCGGCTTCAAGGCCGAGACGAGCGGGGACGAAGACGCAATGGTCGACGCCGCGCGGTCAGTCCTCGACCGCGTCGATCTGGCCTTCGTCGTCGCCAACGACGCCAGCGTGATGGGCGACAGCGAAACGCACGCGCTGCTCGTTCACGGGGACGACGTCGCCAGGTACGTTGGCGAGAAGGACGGGCTCGGAGTCGAGATCGCCGAGACGATTCGGGTGGTACTGGACTCGACGACCGGGTCGGGATGAATTCGAGAGTCGGAAGGGGCGTTAGACGGGTCCGAATCGGCCGAGAAATGATGAACGCAAGCGTTATCGGCACGTCCGACCCATCTCGGAAACCGGTCGACAGCCGTGATAGTCGCGCCGGCGAATGATTCGTTGTCACCGACCAGTCACGAAGATTATATAGGACGCGTTCCTGTCCCCCAGTAAATGGAACTGAAATGGCCCACTGCGACCGGGTGCATCCGGTGACCCCCCATGCTATTCGAACGTCCTGACACGGAGTTCCTGTCGAAGGGTGAGGTCTTCGAGGTGCTCAGAAACCAGCGCCGACGGTACGTCCTCCAGTACCTCAAGCAGGACGACAGGCCGGTCGAACTCGGTGATCTCGCCCAGCAAGTGGCGGCCTGGGAGTACGAAACCACGCCCGACTCGGTCACCCCGGAACAGCGAAAACGGGTCTACACGACGCTCCAGCAGACCCACCTGCCGAAGATGGACGAGGCGAACATCCTCAGTTTCGACTCCGATTCCGGCGTCATCGAATCGACGAATCTGACCCGAGACGTCAGCGTCTACCTCGAGATCGTCCCCGGACACGAGTTCGCCTGGCGCGAGTTGTACCTCTCACTCGGAGCGGTGAGCTGTGCCCTCGTCGCGGTCATCTGGGGCAACGTCTATCCGTTCAACACCGTGCCGACGATCGCCTGGACGGCACTGATCGCCGGGACGGTGACGGTAACCGCCGCGGTTCACATCTACCACGAGCGCCACATGCGACTCGGTTACGGGAACCGACCGCCCGAGCTCTCGTACAAGAGCGACAGGTGAAGCGGTAACGGGTAAACCACACCGGCATCGGCTGAACCGAATCAGCGACTGGTGGGCGAATTCCTCGCCAGTCGACGGCCACCAGTGCACAATCCCTGCCGACCGGCGGGCTCATACGCGAGCGGGTGATAGTTTTCGAACCGCCACGTCGGGATACGTCCTACGAATCGACATTCGTCAGCTTTTACTCCGCATCGTCCGCATTCACGACATGGATCAACTGGAGCAGTCCCTTCGCGACGCGCCAATCGTCGAGAAAGACGACGGATACCAGTACTTCGTCCACCCCGTGAGTGACGGCGTCCCCAAGCTCGATCCGGGGCTCCTGCGTGAGATCGTCATTCGGATCATCCGGAAGGCCCAGCTCGACGAGGTCGACCGGATCGTCACCCCCGCCGCCATGGGTATCCACATCTCGACGGCCGTCTCGCTGATGACCGATATTCCCCTGACCGTGATTCGAAAGCGACAGTACGGTCTCGAGGGCGAGGTTTCGATCGCCCAGAAGACGGGGTACTCAGAGAACGAGATGTACATCAACGACGTCACCGCCGGCGAACGCGTCCTTGTCATCGACGACGTGCTCTCGACCGGTGGAACGCTCGCCTCGGTACTCGAGGCGCTCGACGAGATCGGGGCAGAGGTCGTCGACACGGTCGCCGTCATCAAGAAGGTCGGTGGCGAGAACAAGGTCGACGATGCCGGCTACCACGTGAAGACGCTAATCAACGTAGACGTCGTCGACGGGGACGTCGTGATCGTCGACGCCGACGGCGACGACTAGGTCATCCTGTTGCCAACGGACGACTCCGCCAATCGCACCAGCGACCCGCTCGTCCGAGCGGACGGGGACGAAAGTCATCGCCGATCCGGTATCCGAGCACATCGGTGCGCAACGGCGTCGGTGGTGTCTGGACGCAACGGTGTCGATGACACCAGAAAAACGACTGACTCCCGGTCGCGTCTACCGGCGGGCCGGCATTCAAGTCCCGGTTCGCACTACCGGTTGGCGGATGGTCGCGTCTCGTCCCAGGGGAGCGGATCCACGTCCTTGTCCGGATCGTACCGGTGACAGGTGACCGGACGCTCCGCCACCGTCGACTCCGCCGGGGCTACCCGCTCGCAGATGGTCGGAAGTGAGTCGGCCAGACTCCGGGCGGCGACGTCGACGTCGCCCTCGGTTAGCGCGTCGACGGCCGCATCGACGCTCCGTTCGACGGCCGAATCCGACAGGGTCTCGGGCAGATCGAACGCCGAACGAACGTCAGCGTCGCGAATCTCTCCGTCCACCGCCGTCGCATCCGCCGATTTGGGCAGTTCCCCCGCCTCGACGGTAAATCTGAAGGCAGCCAGCGTCTGCCAGAGGTCCGGGGAGAGATCCACGTCCGCGGGCGGAATCAGTTCCGGACACCGGGTGTGAAAGCGACAGCCGGATGGCGGGTCGGCCGGATCGGGAATCGTCTCGGTGAGGGGCCTGGCGAGCGTACGGTCGGTCGGATCGAGGCTCGGGACGGAGCCGAGGAGCACCCGCGTGTACGGGTGAGCGGGGTCGGTCAGCACGTCCTCGATCGGACCCTGCTCGACGATCTCGCCCAGGTACATCACTGCGACCCGGTCACAGAACCGGGCCACGACGTCGATGTCGTGACTGATGAAGAGAATCGAAACGTCGTACTCGCGACGAATGTCGTCGAGCAGGGCGAGGACATCTGACTGGACGCGACCGTCTAGCGCACTCGTCGGCTCGTCGGCGACGATCAGATCCGGATTGCAAACCAGGGCTCGGGCGATCGAGATCCGCTGTTTCTCACCGCCGGAAAATTCGTGTGGGTACTGATCGGCGTCGGCGGCCGAGAGGCCGACCCGTTCCAGTACGTCCGCTACGATCGCACGGCGGCGTTCGGGGTCGCTCATCCCGTGGAGCTTGAGGGGTTCCGCGACCGCATCGCCGATCGTGAGCCGCGGGTTGAACGCTTCGTTCGGATCCTGGACAACCAGTTGTGCTCGTCGCCTGAACGAACGAAGGTCGCCACCGGAGAGGGCCGTCACCGATTCCCCGTCGAAGTAGATGTCACCGCTCGTCGGTTCTTCG
>SLIS01000471.1 GCA_007135505.1 Halovivax sp. | reverse complement strand
GTCGGAGAGGCGGCCGATCGCGGGCGGCCCGAGGATCAGCCCGACCGCACCGAGGAGCGTGAACACGGAGGCGTAGGTGATCGAGACGTCGTGCGTCTGGGACACGTAGGGGACCCCCCAGAGGCCGAAGAGGGTGAGGTTGAGTCCGGACGTGCAGAACAGCAGGATGCTGACGACCCAGGTGACCCGATCACGGAGGACGCTCGCGAGCGCCGCCCGGAGGTCGCCGGTCGAAAGCGTCGGCTGGGTCGGCACGTCGGCGATCGGCGAGAGCCCCGCCGCCTCGGGGCTGTCCCGAACGAACCCGTAGACGGCGACGGCGGCCGCGACGCCCAGCACGCCGAGCCAGCCGATCGTCGCCTGCCAGCCGGTCGCCTCGACGGCGACCGCGAGCGGCGTCGTCGCCAGCACCCCGCCGATCCCCGAGACGGCGAACGTGAGTCCGCTCATCGTCCCGAACTCGTCCGCCCGGTACCAGTTCGCGCTGAACCGGAGCATGCAGACGAAGATGACGCTCCCGCCCAGCCCGACGAGCCCGCGCGCGACGAGGGCGGCGGCGTAGGACCCCGCGACGGCGAACCAGATCGCCCCCAGACTCATCGTCAATCCGCCGACGGCGGCCGTCCGGCGCGGGCCGACCCGATCGGCCAGGATCCCCGTCGGGATCTGCATGACGGCGTACACCCAGAAGAACGTCGCGTGCAGCGTCCCCAGCTGCCCGCCGGTCGTGTCGAACGTCCGCATCAGGTCCTCGGCCAGCACCGCCGAGGAGAGGCGGTGGACGTTGACGAGGACGAATACGACGCTCAGCAATCCCCAGAGGAGCCAGCGCCGCGAGCGCGGGTCCGACCAGACACCCATTCGCGGTGATCTTTCTCCCGGAGGAGTATACGTGTGACGTCGGTGGCAGTCAGCCTCTCGGCGCGCTACGAACCGGCACTCGCCGGGGCGACGCGTACGGCGACCGAGCCGATCCGTCAACCAAACCGATTTTACAGCACGGCCCGGAGTGTCGGGCGTGGCAGAGCCGAACCCGGTCGAGCGCTGGCAGGCAGACCTCGAGGAGGCGGGCGAGCTCACCCCGGAACTCGTCGATCGAATCACCCGGATTCACGGCGACCGCGGGGTCCGCGCCATCGAGGCCGTCGCCGAGCGCCGGGTGAAGTCCTACCGGGACTTCACGGTCGTCGTCGGCCACCGGGACGAGTACGTCATCGAGGGCGGCGCCTGTACCTGCAAGGATTCGACGTACAACATCGACCCCGACGATCCGACGGAGGAGTGCTGGCACGTCCTCGCCGTCGCCATCGCCCGACGGATCGGCCACCTCGACTACCACGACATGTGGTACTCGGACGTGCGCGAATTCCTGTGACGATGTCCGTGCCGTAACCGAATACCGGTCTGGAGATCGACCGACGGAAGATCGGCCACTGCGGTGCTTGCACGAACGCGAGCGACGCGGCTGTCCGGTCGGCCGAGACGCCGTTGCTGGCAGATCCTCGCCGAGCCCGGTTCGTGCGTCGCTCGAGGTCCCACGCGACCGACGTCAGGCTCCGCGTCGCTCATCGTCCGACGGTGACCACGTGAGGCTCCGCGTCGCCGACCAGTTCCCGTTCGAGCGCCGCCCGGACGTCGTCCGGGCCGACGTCGCGGTCCGGGGGAACGACGCCCCCGACCGAGTCCGGGTCGAGCGGGACGTCGAGGGCCGCGTAGACGTCGGCCAGGACGGCGGCGAGTTCGTCCCGACGGTCGACGAGCAGGATCCCGGCGACGAGGGCGCCGTCGGCCGTCACCCGCTGAGCGATGCCGGCCACCTTGGGACCGTCGGGGAGTCGGAGCGAGTGGGTCCCCGGACAGAACGAGTCGGCCGGTTCGCCTTCCTCGACGGCGACGCCGCACGATCCCAGCGCCGCGGCGACGTCGGCCGTGATGGCGTCGTACCGGTCCTGGATGCCGGTCCGGAGGTCGTCGACCGGCTCCGCCCGGACGAACGCCAGCGTCGTCTCGCCGTCGTAGGCCACCGCCCGCCCGCCGACGCGGCGCTCGACGGGGCGAAACCCGTGGGCTTCGGCCGCGGCCCTGGCTCGATCGTACCCGTCGCGATTGCCGTCCCGGCGGCCGAAGGCCACCTGGCGATGCGGGCGCCAGACGCGGACCGCCCGGTCACCGGATGCGGTGTGCTCCAGAAGGCGGCGGCTCGCCGCGCGGTCGGCGTCGATCGTCTTCGCCCGGCCGCGATAGACGGTGACGGTCACGCCGGACGGTTCGAACCCGAACGAGGTAAACGTGTGCGATGCCCACTTTCGAGGCGATGGAAGCGGGAAGCGGCGGTCCTGGACGGGACGAGCGGCCCGACCGAGTCGTGCTTCCCGGGCGGGTCCTCGACCGGTACCAGCGGTTCTCGCTGTACAACTCGCCGTATTCGGCCCACGACGAGGGCTGTGCGATCGACCTCTACCCCGGTGGGAGCGATCCGCACGAGGGCCTCGACAACGCGGCGCCCTCCCCCGTCGGCGGCGTCCTCCGCGAGACGCGAACCGTGCAGGCGCCGCCGAAACCGTACGCGCCCGTACACGACCACCTGCTTTTGCTCGACGTCGAGGAACCGGCGCCCGCGGCCGGCCTCGTGGCCCGGATCCTGCACGTCGATCCGGCCGTCGATGCGGGTGAGCGCGTGTCGATCGGCGACGATCTCGGCCGGCTGGTCCGGGCCGGGTTCTTCGCACCCTGGGTCGGTACCCACCTCCACGTCGGGTTTCGCACCCCGGACCAGCATCTCTACCGGGCGTCGGGGTCGCTCCCGATCGAGGTCGACGTCGACGTGGCCCCGCTACCCTGGGACGGAACGGGCACGGTCGTCGCGACCGGCGACACGTACGCGATACTCGACGCGCCCGCCCACCCGGACCCAGGTGCGTGGGTCGGGGTCGCGGCCGACGGTGGCGGGGTCCTCGACGGGGGACTTCCCCACTACGAGACGGGCGGCGTTCTCGGACCGGACGGCGACGAGACGGTCGCGAACGGCGGCACCGAGGAGCGGTCGATCCGCCTGAACGGCGATCCGATCGGCCACGCGACCGACCGGACCGTCGACTGGCGCGACGCGACCGTGCTGGCAAACGGCGAGCCGGTGACGGGACTCTCGCTGTTCTGTGCCCGAGACGACGGCTTCGGCGCGAAGGTGATCTGTCCGGATCGGTCGTTCGCAGTCGGGGAGCGAGTCTCGATCGCGGTCGAGCGGGACTGATGCCCTCGTGACGGTGATCCTATCGAGCGACACCCATCAGCCTCGGCCCCCGGATCGACCGGCCAGTTCGAACGCGGCGAGCGAGGAGACCCGAACTATTTTATAATCATCCTGACTCGTTCGAGACAGTATGAACCGGCCGGGACGGCTGACGATAGCCGCGGTGGTCTGTCTCGTTGTCCTCGCCGCGTTGGCAACGATCTTCGTCCTGTATCCGTTCTCGACCGTCGCGCACGAGCCCTACGCGACCGATCTCGGCACCGACAGCCCGCCGTCTAACGACGGCACGTTCGCGGTCGACCAGGAGATACGAATCGACGAGGAGGGGGAGTTCGCCCTCGAGCTGACTAACCGCCTCGCCGTCGACGGTGACGAAGTTCGCTACGATAGCGACTGGATCCGTGAGGCCGAGACGACCGCGACGACCAGGTACACCGATCTCGACGCCGAGTGGCAGGCGACGCGGTCCTGGACGGACAGCGCCGACACCTACGAGGACTGGCTCGAGTACGCCGGCGAGAACGAGACGGTCGACTCGGTCGAGGACGGGTACACCCGGCTGTCGAGCGAGGCGGATCCCCCGTCGGTCGACGACCAGTTCGACGGGTACCACACCCTGGGAACCGACCCGTTGCTCTCGTGGCTCTCCTTCGAATTCGTCGGCGAGGAGACCGTCGGCGATCGAACCGTCGCGGTGTACGAACCGAAGACCGGCTGGTACGAGCGCGTCGTCTCCGGGCACACGGTCGAGGAGTACCGCGTGACGGCGGCCGACGGGGAACTCCACCGCGACGCCGAGACCGGGGCACTGCGGTCGGCCGACCTCACCTTTACCATCGTCGACGCCTCGAACTACGCCGAGTACCTCGCCGAGCAGTGGCGGGGCGAGTCCGTCACCGTCGAGCTCACCTACGCGGTTCACGACGACGCCAGCGTTGAGCGACCCGACTGGGCCGAGCCACCGGAGTAACGCGATCGAATCACGCTCCCGTCCGGCCGGTCAAATCGCTCGGGCGGTCAAACGGCGTTCAACGTGTTCCGACGGGAGAACGCAGGGTCCAAGGGTCAGCCCGACACAGGGGATGGTATGACCGCGGACTACGACGCGATGGCGGAGATGCTGCAGGCCCACATCGACGAGAACCACGAGTTCCTCTCGTGGCTCGGGATGACCGTCACGGACGTCGACGACGGAACGATGACGCTCTCGGTACCCTACGACGAGAAGCTCACGAACACCCGCCCGAACGGGGGCGCCACGGACCGCCGGCCGGACATCCACGGCGGGATCGCCGCCACGATGGTCGACACCGTCGGCGGCCTCGCCCTGCGAACCAGGTTCGACGATCCCGTCCAGACCGGCGTGGCCACGATCAACTTGAACGTCAACTACCTGCGACCCGCGACGGGTGACTTAGACGCCGTCGCGACCGTCGTTCGGGTCGGCTCGACCGTCGGCGTCAGCGAGATCACGGTCGAGAGCACGACGCCGGACGGCGAGACGCGCGAGGTCGCCACCGGCCAGGGATCGTATCGGATTTTCCGCAGCTGAGAGATCGGAGTTGAAAGCGGGAGGAAGACCCCCGTCGGCACCGATCACGCCGACCGGCCCAGTTCGAGCGAGAGACAGAACACGGAGCCGCCCGCCTTCTCGAATTCGCTCGTCTCGATCGGGACGGGTTCGTATCCCGCTTCCGTGAGGATCGACTCCGTCGCGGGGTTGTCGGCGGGGAGGAGGACGTGATCCCCGTCGACGCAGTGGGCGTTGCCGGCCATCCCCTCGCGCGATTCGTCGATCGGAATCTCGAGGACCGACTCGAACACCTCGCGGATCCGCGCCAGGCCGTCTTCGGTGAACGCCTCGGGCTGGATCAGCGCGGTCGTCCCGTCGAGCGGCGTCAGGCAGACGTCGAGGTGGTAGTACCGGTCGTCGGTCAGTTCGAGCGCGAGGACCGGCGTGTCGAGCCGGTCGGCGAGGTCGTCGTACGCCTCGCGCTCGGTCCGGACGCCGTAGCCACCCCAGAGCAGTCGCCGGCCCGGGTGCCAGAAGGCGTCGCCGGTTCCCTCGAACGCGGCTATCGGCGGTTCGACCGTCTCGTAGCCCGCCGCGCGGGCCCAGGCGGCCAGGTGAGCGGGCTCGCCCCGGCGTTCGTCGGTCGCCATCGACGCCAGAACGAGGCCGGTCCCGTCGGCCGTCGGTAGCCCGAGGTTCGCCGCGAAGACCATGTCGGGGCGCTCGGCGGGCGGGGCCGGGTCGGCGACCGACGATGGGGCTGCCTCGGCGCTCGACGATGGGGCCGCGTCGACGTCCGACGGTGGGGCCGGGGTCGGCTCCGATTCGATCGTCGCCCACGTCTCGGCCGGGTCCAGGACAGCGACGTCGACGTAGCGATCGTAGGCGTCGCGCAACGCTCGCCACTGTGTCCGGGCGCGATCCCGATCGACGTCGCCGCCCATGTAGGGGTTGATCTCGTACGTGACGTCGAAGTACGTCGGCCTGACGAGCAGCACCCGGTCGTGGTCCGGTCGCGTCCGGCACTCGGACGGCGAGACGTCGAGGGGATCGGCCTCGTCGACGATCGAAGGGGCGTCGGCCATCGTTCGACGGTCTCCGCCGCCGGAGATAGGCGTTGCGCTCTCGTCGGGTGGGCGTCGCGTCTCAGACGAACGAGACCTCGTCGCTCGTGTGCACCTCGCCGAAGAGCCACTCCGCGTGGTCCAGCGCGTACTCGTGGTGTTCGTCCTCGATCGCGCCGATGCAGTCCTCGAGCAGAATCGGTCGGTAGTCCCGCAGGCCGGCGCTCCCGGCGGTGTGCAGGACGCAGACGTTCGCGAGCGTGCCACAGAAGAGGAGGTCCCGGACGTTCCTGGCGGTCAGCCACCCGTCCAGCTCCGTTCGCTGGAACGCGTCGTAGGTGTGTTTCTCGACGACGGTGTCGGCCGCTCCCACCTGAAGATCCTCGACGACCTCGGCACCCCAGGTTCCCTCGACGACGTGCTCGCCCCACTGCTCGAACTCGTCGTAGTAGCGGGCGTCCTCGAACTGCTCGGGCGGGTGGACGTCCCGGGTGAACACGGTCTTGACGCCGGCCTCGTGGGCGCGGTCGAGGAGCGCGGTGATCGGTTCGATGGCGCCTTCGCTGCCGGGTGCGTACAGCGCCCCGTCCGGGTGACAGAAGTCGTTTTGCATGTCGACCACGACGACCGCGGTGCGTTCGGGTTCGAGCTCCATACGCGACGGTACGGCGGTCGCGCCAATAACGCTCACGCCGAACGAACGGTCGCGTTGGGCCCCATCGACGCGGTTGACCCGGCCAGTGAGGCTGGGCCTGACTGGCGTCTCCGGACCCGGCCAGTGGGACTCGATCTGGTCGACTCGGTTGGATCCGGTTGACTCCGCCGGACCGATCGCCGTTCGGAAGCGATCAGCGCGACCGACCGGGGTTCTTTTTGTGCTGCCACACGAATCACGGGGCATCCATCGATGTACTCGAGACGCGCTCTCTTGCTCAGCGTCCTGGTCGCACTGGCACTCGTCGCCGTCCCGCTATCCGGCGGGGGTGTCGTCGCTGGCCCGGACGCCCCGCCACAGCCGACCGACGTGGACGTATCGCAGCCGGCGCTCGAATCGCCCGTCGCCACGGACCTGCAGGCCGCGGCCGATCGTGACGACGATCCGTCGACCGAGGACACGGTCGGCTACGCTGAGGGGTACTGGTACGACGACGAGCTCGCGGTCGACGACGAGGACGGCGCGCACGTCTCCGAAGACGAGCTCGACGAGGTCGTCTATCGGTCGATGGCCCGGACCGAGGAGATCCGCGGCCTGACGTTCCAGGAGGTCCCGGACGTCGAAGTCATCACGCGGGAGGAGTTCCAGGCCGAGAGCGAGGAGCTGTTCGCCGACCTGAGCGAGCGGGACGCGCTGGTCGAGAACGTTCGGTACGAGGCGTTCCTGATGGTCGAACGTGACAGCGACGCGGTGGAGAGCTTCGAGGCCCTCTACGGCGGGGCCGTCGCCGGCTACTACGATCCGGAGGCCGACCAGGTCGTCCTCGTCTCCGACGACGAGGACGAGGTCGAAGTCGACGAGGTGACGCTCGGTCACGAACTGTTACACGCCCTCCAGGACCAGCACTTCGGACTGCAGGGCTACGACCGAGAGACGATGGACCGGGACGGAGCGATCAACGGGCTGATCGAGGGTGACGCCGTCTTCGTCGACGAGCAGTACGCTGATCGCTGTGCGACGGAGTGGGACTGTCTGGAGCCACAGGCGTCACAGCAAGACATGCCGGACATCGTGTGGGGGCAGTACTTCTCGCTGATCATGCCCTACGACGAGGGGCCCGACTACGTCGAATCCGTCTACGAGGCGGGTGGCTGGGACGCCGTCGACGACCTGTACGACGACCCGCCGGCGAGTTCCTCGGAGGTCATTCGCCCCGACGAGGACCGCGAGCCCGTCGACGTCGGGTTCGAGGATCGCTCCGACGACGCGTGGTCGGTGCTCGAACCGGACGAGGGGCCGACCGTCCAGCGCGTCGGTGAGGTCGGCATCGTCTCGATGTTCATCCACGACTCGATCGAGCGAGGGGGCATGTCCGTCCTCGGATTCGAGGACTGGTTCGAAGAGCCGGAAGGCGGTGGAGAAACCTACCACTACGATCAGCCCATTACGGACGGCTGGGCCGGCGACGCGCTCGTCGTCTACGCGACGGACGACGAGACGGTCGAGGAGACGGGCTACGTCTGGAAAACCGAGTGGACGTCCGAGGACGACGCCGGGGAGTTCCTCGACGCCTACCTGCAGTTGCTCGGCCTCCACGGCGCCGAACCCGTCGACGATCGCCAGAACACGCTCGTCGTCGAGTCGGACTTCCCCGGCGCCTACCACGTCGAACACGACGGGGAGTCCGTCCGCATCGTCCGCGCGCCGTCGCCCGACGACCTGCCATCGATTCACGAGGAAGCAGGCCCGGAGGGTGAAGACACGATCGACCACGACGTGTTCGGAACGGCCGAATCCGGCGACGACGCCGCGGACGACGTCGCAGACGGCGACGACGACACCATCCCGGGCTTCGGCCCGATCGCCGCGCTGATCGCCGTCCTCCTGGCCGCACACCTCACTCGCAGAAACTAGTTCGGGGCCGTCGCGCTCGAAGCGACCGCCGAATCGACCGCATCGCGACGGATACGCTTTTTTCGACGGCCGCAAACACACGCACATGACGACACCGTTTGGCACCGTCCCGGACGAAGCGATTCGGGCGGGACGGGCCACGGACGCCTACTTCGAGCGCACCCGCGAGACCTTAGAACACGCCGATCGGAATCCACGCGTCGTCGCCGAGGTGACCGCCGACCAGTTCCCGACCGGCGAGTTCGAGGTCCTCACCGGCGTCGTCGAGGCGGCCCGACTCTTCGAGGGACGGGCGGTCGACGTCGACGCGCTACCCGACGGCCAGCTCTTCGACGGCGGGCCCGTCCTCCGGATCGAGGGGCCGTACCTCGAGTTCGCCGAGCTCGAGACCTCGCTGCTCGGGTTGCTCTCCCAGCCGAGCGCGTTCGCGACGGCGGCGCTTTCGTGTCGGCGGGCCGCTCCCGACGCGTCGGTCCTCTCGTTCGGCGCTCGTCACGTCCACCCAGCCATCGCGTCGGTCGTCGAGCGAGCGGCGCTGGTGGCCGGACTCGACGGGTTCTCCCACGTCGCCGCCGGCGAGTTGCTCGACCGCGAGGCGAGCGGGACGATGCCACACGCGCTCATGTTCTGCTTCGGCGAGGGGAACCAGGCTGCGGCCTGGGAAGCGTTCGACCAGGCCGTCCCTGCGGACGTCCCGCGCATCGCGCTGACGGACACCTTCTGGGACGAGGTGTCCGAGACCCTCCTGGCCGCGGAGACCCTCGGCGATCGCCTGACCGGCGTCCGCCTCGACACGACCGGGTCCCGGCGTGGGGACTTCAGACACATCGTCCGCGAGGTGCGCTGGGAACTGGACGCCCGCGGGTACGAGGACGTCGACCTCTTTCTCTCCGGCGGGCTCGGTCCCGACGAGTTGCGGGCGCTTCGGGACGTCGCCGACGGCTTCGGCGTCGGCAGCACGATCACGAGCGCCGACCCGGTCGACTTCGCCCTGGACATCGTGGCCGTCGACGGCGAGGCCGTCTCCAAGCGCGGCAAACTCTCCGGCGTGAAGGACGTCTATCGCACCGCCGACGGCGGCCATCACGTCTCGCTCGCCGAGCGAGCGGGGCCGGCGGACGGTCGGTCGTTGCTGGAACCGCTCGTCCGTGACGGCGAGATCGTCAGAGAGCACGACCTCGAGGCGTCGACGGAGCGGTGCCTGGCGGACGCGGAAGCGGTCGGCTTCCGCGCCGACCTGGCCGACGAGAACTGAACGGTGACTGACGACGACAATTACACGGTGACTGGCGACGGTGAACGGTGACCGCTCGATTGTGGATATCGGATACCGTAGACAATAGGCCCTGCCGGCTGGCCGTCACCGACAGTCGACGGACCGGCCGGTCGCGTCGAGAGGTACAACCGACAACGTAGCGCGAATCCCGCAGACGATACCGCCGCTACAGTTCCTCGATGCTCCCGTCGGACGGCCGCTCGCGGAAGACGTGGCCCTCGAAGAGCGTGACGCCGACGTCGTCGTCCTGCCAGGCGGTCGGCGGGAGGCCGGCCTTCCGGCAGGTTCGATCGAGGTACTCCCGCTCGCTCCAGCCGTTCTCGACCGGCACCGTGGGGTAGAGCCAGCCGCCCTCGCCGCGGCCGTCGATCGCGACGCCGTGGGTGCCGAGTTCGAGGTCGGCGAGCGGATCGTCCGTGAGCAAGACGCTGCGGACGGCACAGATCGAGACCGTCAGGTTGTCGAGTTCCGTGGGCGTGACCTCGGAGCCACAGGAGTCCTCGCTCGCGGCCTGGATCGCCGCGTCGACGATGACGTGACCGAGCTGGTCGTCGGAGCGGTAGCCGCCGGCACAGCCGCGGAGACTGCCGCGGCCACGCGTCGACTCGAGTCGGACGAACGCGCCCGTTCGCTCGTAAAACGCTTCCCGCATACTGCCCGGATGTTCTCGTTGTCCGTGTCGTACGAACGCTTCGACGGCCTCACGCGCGAGCTCCACGGCGCGAGCACCGTCCTCGTAGGAGAGTTCGACGCCCTGTCCCTGGGACATACAGAAGTAAATGGGGATTACCACCCAAAAACGCTTCCATTCGAATAACCGGCAAATGTTGCCGACCGCGGGGCATAAATGGGACGGGTCCCTATCCGTCTAGCGGGCGAGAGAGCCCGGCTGCCGCGTCGTGTGCCCCGGCAACGGGGCACTCGGAGACTCCGGAGACGGAGATCGGTGTGGACCGATCCGAAGCCGCGGTCCACACGGACCGTGACCCACTCTAGCCAGTCGGGTCACGGCGCCAACGTGGCCCATCTCTCCGAGGTGCGCCACGCCTGCGAGGAAAGTCCCCCCACCCGCCGGACGGGTGACCGGACGCAAGTCCGGGACGGGAGACCGTCGGCTCTGGAACAGAAACGACACGTCTCGGCCCGACCGATGACACGTGCGAACCCGACCGCAAGGAAGGGGAGTTGACCCGTCGAGGGCGTGCGACCGCACGCGTGGTTCGAACCCACGAATCGCGGACACGGCGATTGCCACGGTCGCGATCCGTCGCACACAGACGGCCGAGGATCGATGGAACGGCGAACCCTCACCGGTGCAAGTCCACGTCGCTGGTAGTCCGGCGACGCCGCGGCGACGCCGCGGGCGACGTGGACGCTCAGCCAAATGCCGGGACGAACAGAAGGGGGCTTACTCCTCTCACCCACTTTTACGCTCGTGAGCCACAGGACCGGTTCGAAGCGGTCACGTGGCTCTACAGTTAGAGCGTCGGACCTACGTCGTTCGCGGCGAGTGTAGCTATCCCAAGTGCGTGACGAGCCACCGCCGTCGACACCCGCCTGCAACGGCGAGAGAACACGAACGACCTACGCTTCAGCGACGCCGCACGCCTTCGCACTCGAGGTGCAATCCGCTCGGGGTGTCCTCGACCCACACGACGGCGTCGACTCTGTCGCGCAACGCAGTCATCGTCCGGTTGTCGTGTCGCGTGTACTCCAGTCCGAAGACGGCGATGCCGCCGGCCGCTCGCTGACGGTCGATCAACTGCTCTACGACGCGGGTCACCGGCTCCAGCCGCGTTCCCTCGAGGATCGGCGACAGGGACCGAACGACGACGTTGATCGTCGCGCAGTCCTTCGATAGCGTCGACTCGAGCTGCTGGAGTGCGAGGACGATCCGGGTCAGCTCCGAGGGATTGGGGAGCGACACCGTCGGGTGTTCCTGAAACGGCGCCGAGGGCTGGTGGCCGTCGCTCGCGTCGACGACACCGAACCGGCGCTCGGCCGAACCGGTCACGACACTCTCGTGCTGATCGATCGTTCGGGCTGCGCCGACGGCGGTCGTCAAGATGAGTCGACAGTCGTCGGGGTCTGCATACCGGTCAGAGACGCGCAACGTCAGCGCGTAGTCCGATAGCGATGCGGGTTTCGCGACGAGTATCGACGAGCCGTCGGGTAACTCGTCCGGTAGCTCGTGAAGGGCAACACCACCGTCGTCGGTCGAGAGGTCCATTCGGTTCATCTGATATCGATAGCGGGTGGCGAGGGACGCCGTTCGTGGGTGGGCAGCGGATCACCGGATGCCGCCTGCCGGTGGGAGCCGGCGACGGAAACCCACCGTTCGGTGATCGATCCGAAATCGATCGGATCGCCCCGGTTCGTCACGAATCACAGCCGGCGAAGGGAAAGACCGCCCCGCAGTCTACCCTACCTTCAAAAGCAACTCGTAAATACGTTTCGCTGACGACTTGCGGAGAAATATAGCCTGATGGCCCCGATCGTCACGAAATATCGGCCAGCAACGAACCGTTTGGATGGTAGCGTCGGTCGATAGACCGGACGGATTCACTCGACTGCGAGCATTGCATCGACGGAACCGTTCCTGTCGGTGGGTGGACGGGTTCGACATCGGTGGTGTTATCCCCTGGCTCCTGCCCGTACTAGCTATGGGTTTTGGAAGCTACGACGAGTCCGAGCAACAGCAGCAAGCCGCGGCCGACGATGGCGACGATGACGCCGCAGTCAACGTCCACGAGAACGACTACGACGGCGAGATGACCGTCGAGACGGGGACGTCGACTGACGACCTCCTCGGGCAGCTACAGGAGATCAAAGCGGACAACGAGGACTAACGGGTCCGGTACGCGGACCGGCGAGCGGACTGTAGCGATTCGGTCCGGACCCGACACAACCAGGAGCGTTCGCATTTCGAGATGAATTCGGTCGGTCGACGAGCACCCCCGCGGCCCGCGTCGACCACCCTAGACGAGCGACAGGATGTTTCCGTTCGCCGTGATGTGGATATCTCGGCCGAGCTTGTAGCCCTCGTTCTGACAGAGGTCGACGTACCCCGAGAAGCCCTTCATGTCCTGATGGGCAGGAATGACGTGCTGGGGCTGGAGTGCGTCGAGCATCTCGTAGTGGCCCTCCTGGTTGAGGTGGCCGGAGACGTGGATGTCCGAATAGATGCGCGCCCCCTGCATGCCCAGTAACTTCTCGGCCTGGTAGCGCTGGCCCTCGTTGGTCGGTTCCGGAATGACGCGAGCGGAGAAGACGACCTTGTCGCCGTCGTCGAGGTCGTAGTTCGTCTCCCCGCGGGCCATCCGGGTGAGCATCGCACGCGGCTCGCCCTGGTGGCCCGTGACGATCGGCAGGAACTTCTCTTTCCCGTCGTCCATGATCCGTTCGAACGACTGATCGATCGAGCGCCGGTAGCCGAACATCCCCAGATTGTCGGGGAAGTCGACGAAGTCGAGTCGCTCGGCCGTGCCCGAGTACTTCTCCATCGACCGGCCCAGCAGGATCGGCTGTCGACCGATGTCGTTGGCAAACT
>SLIS01000392.1 GCA_007135505.1 Halovivax sp. | reverse complement strand
CTCGACGAACTCGAGCCGATAGCCGCCGCGATCGGTTCGGTCAATACGATTGTGAACGATAACGGCAAGCTCATCGGGTCCACCACCGACGGGCTCGGAGCGTTGCATTCGCTGATAGAAGCGGGCGTTCGGCTTGACGGGCGAAGCGTGCTTTTTCTCGGGGCGGGCGGGGCTGTTCGTTCAGTTGCGTTCACGTTGCTCGAACGGACGCGGCTTGCAAAGCTCACGGTTCTGGGCCGCACGGCGTCTCGCGTGCAGGCGCTTGTGGCAGATTTGGCGGTTAAAGCGGGCGCTGCGCGTGTGTCTGCGGGCGATCTCGCCTCTGACCTTGACCGGGCGATGTCCGAGCATGACATAATAGTGCAGGGGACGCCTGCGGGCATGTATCCTGACGCAATGGATGACACTCTGGTGGCTCGGGAGCTGCTGCGGCCGGAGCAGGCCGTTTTCGACATGGTCTACCGCCCGCTGAAAACACGGCTGATACGCGAGGCGGAACAGGCTGGTTGCAGGATCGTTCCCGGTCTCGAGATGCTGATAAACCAGGCCGCGCTGCAATTCGAGCTTTGGACAAACACCCCAGCGCCAGCAAACGTGATGCGAGACGCGCTCTTGCGGGCGTTGCGAAACCGGTAGCCGCGGAAAGTCACGAGGAAAGGAGTGTGGCAATGCGCGCACAGACGTTTTTGGGAAAAATGAGCATCGAGTCATTGCGGACAATGGATGAACAGATTAACGCGTGGCTGGAAAAGACTCAGGCCAAACCCAGGGTGATTAACCAGGTTTTCGGTTATGAACGGCACCACCATCATGAGGGGGAGGAGCCTGTTATGGTGGTGACGATATGGTACGATGCAAGATAGCCGCGGCCAGAGGCCAGGCCCGGGCGCAAAAATCGCTCCAGCCGATTTGTGTTGACGGAAGCGGCATATGGTTTTACTATAATTCAGAAAGTTTTGTTGGATGACCCTCCGGGCATGTAATTGGAGACAGGGTTGGTATGGTTAACCTTGCGAAGTCGGTAAGTCTCAAGAATTGGCCGGGTGTGCGCAGCCAAATCGAAACGAATGTGCAAAACATTCTCGGCGCCATTCCCGATGAACGTGTCGAACTGCAAACCAAAACGGTTGACGAATTGCAGTTTCCCGGTTACGTGCGCCGAAGGATCAATTATTTTGTCGGTGAATGGGAACGGATTTCGGCGTGGCTTTTTGTCCCCGACGGCAAAGATGAGGTGCCCGGCATATTGTGCTGCCATCAGCAGGTGGCGCAGGGGAAGGACGAGCCCGCGGGTCTTGAAGGCGATGGCGTGCTTGCGTTCGCCCAGCATTATGCGGAGCTGGGATATGTGACGCTTGCCCCCGACTCGATCACGGCCGGCGATCGGGTTTCGAGCGGGCTTGACCCTTATGACACCCGCCTTTTCTACAAGGACAACCCGAGGATGTCCGCGTTGGGCAAGGTGCTTGCCGATCATCGTTACGCGGTTGACGCGTTGTGCGAGGCAAAATGCGTTGACGCCGCGCGTATCGGCGTGGTGGGGCATGGTTTCGGCGGGCATAACGCGCTCTTATTGGCCGCGTTCGACGAGCGCGTGCAGGCTTGCGTTGCAAGTTGCGGGTTTACGAGGTTCGCGGCCGACAAAACGCCGGACAGGTGGGCGCGAGAAGAGGGTTTCATTTACATGCCGCGGTTGCGGGACGCTGTGCGCGCCGGCGAATACCCGTTCGACTGGGAGCACATTCTGTCGTTGAGCGCTCCATGTCCGACGCTGGTTTTGTGCAGTTTGAAAGATGAATTGTTCTCGAACACCCAGAGTTGCGAGAAAGCGGTCAAACTTGCCAAAAGCGTTTACAGGCTGCTTGGCGCGGCCGACGCGTTGGGCATTCATAAACACACGGACGGCCATCGCATGACGCCTGAATCGCTGATAACATGTGACGAATGGTTTGACCGTTGGCTGTAATTTTTTGATTGTCAAAACGCTGCAAAACATCTGTTCGCCGGCTCGGACGCGGCTTGCAGCGCTTGTTCCCCGCCAAAATTTGCCAATACCGCCAGGAATTTCATAAGTTTACAGTGGTGTTGGTTTTCCTGATGATTGAGAGGCGCATATGAATCCTGCCGTAGCGGAAAAAGTCCGCAGCCTTGTGGATAACATCGAAAAGGTGATTTTCGGTAAACGCGAGGTTGTCAAGCTTTGTGTAACGGGTCTTCTGGCCCGCGGCCATATTCTAATAGAAGACATTCCAGGAATTGGAAAGACGACTCTTGCGCAGGGACTGGCTCGTTCAGTGCATTGCACGTTCAACCGCATCCAGTTCACGAGCGACATGCTGCCCACGGACATCCTGGGCGTGTCCGTGCTTAACCTTAAGACGTCCGATTTCGAGTTCCGCGCCGGGCCTATCTTCGCAAATGTCGTGCTTGCCGACGAAATCAACCGCACGCCGCCCAAAACACAGAGCGCGCTGCTTGAAGCCATGAGCGAGTTCCAAGTCTCGGTGGATGGAACCACCAAGCCTGTGCCGCGGCCTTTCCTGGTGCTGGCCACTCAAAATCCCATCGAATATGAAGGCACATACATGCTGCCCGAGTCTCAGCTTGACCGGTTCATGCTCAGAGTCGAGGTCGGCTACCCGCCGAACGAAGACGAGTTGCACATCATGAGGCGCAGAGACCCCCACGCGGCGATTGCAAATCTCCAGCCCGTGCTTACCGCCGAGGAGGTGAGGGCGCTTCAGAATTGCGTGGGCGAGGTAAAAGTGGATGAAAGCGTTGCGCGGTATATGCTTGCAATCGTTCAGGGCACGCGCCAAAACGAGCATATCCAGCTCGGCGCCAGCCCCCGCGCGTCGCTTTCGCTGTACGAAGCGTGTCAGGCTCGCGCGATCGTCGAGGGCCGCGATTTCGTGACGCCCGGCGACGTGAAAATGATGGCGGCGGCGGTGCTCAGCCACAGGCTTATCGTGAAATCGCGCGGCGGCGATCTTGTGAGCGCGGCGCGCGAGCGCGTGAGGTGCGTGAACGAGGTTTTGAAAAAAGTTCCCGTGCCCGTGTAAGGGCGGTGGATGTGTATGCAATTCCGGTCGAAAAAAGCAGTAACGAGCGCCACTCGCATCCGCGTTGCCGGCTGGATGTTCCTGTTGTCGCTTTTTCTGGTGCTTACCGCTGCTCTCAATACCGGCACAAATCTGCTCTACCTCATTTTCGGCGCGATGCTGAGCCTTCTGCTTGTGAGCGTGGTTTCATTGGTTTGGGGAATGCGAGGGCTCCATATTGTTCGGGCCGGGCCGTCTGCCGTGCACCGCGGCGACGCCGCATCGGTTTCAGTACGGATTGAAAACCGAAAACTGCTGAAATCGGCGTTGTCCGTCCGCGTTGACAGCGCCAATCCGGCCGGCGCCTCATCTCACTACATACTGCGCATTCCGTCGCAGCGCGCCGCCCAGTTCCTCATGACCGAAGTGTTCACCTCGCGCGGCGTTCACCGCCTGCCCGACAT
>SLIS01000282.1 GCA_007135505.1 Halovivax sp. | reverse complement strand
TCCAGCAGGGATCGTTCACCGGTTACCTCGAACTGAGCGAACAGGTCCTCTCCGGGGACTACTACGCCGTCTACTACGGCGGGCGACGGATGTCCGCCGCCTACATCGGTAACGCCGAGCGGCTCGTAACCGGCGAGGAAGCGTTCGAGCGGGCCGACGACGAAGTGGGCATCTACGAGGTCGTCGACGTCGACGTGACGGTCACCGACATTCCCGGCAGCGAACCGACCCCGACGGGCGACGAGTCGGCGGGATCGGGGGCCGTCGAAACGGCCTACGACGAGGACCCCTCGACGGGTACCGGTGGCGTCGACGCCGGATCGTCCATCGACGACGTCGAAGCGGGGACGGCGGCCTCCAATCCGGCGGAAACCGGGTCCAGCGTCTCGGCGGGTGCCGCGGCCGGGTCCGGCCACGTGGACGAGCGACCCGGCGGTGACGAGACGACCGACACGGGCGAACCGGCCGACGGTCGACAGGACAACTCACCGGAACCGACCGAACCGGCGGCGGGAAGCTCGATAACTCGCACGGACGAGTCGGGCGACGCTAGCGACGCGTCCGGTGAGAACGGTTCCACCTCGATCACGACGTCGCCGGATCCGTCGGCCGACGAGGGAGGTGACGCGGACGAAGACGGGGAACCGGACGAGCGTTTCAAGGAGGAAGAGCGCTGGCGCGAAACGCGTCAGATCCCGTCGATCGATCCGGACATGACGCAGTCGCCCGGCACCGAACAGTCGAGTCGGACCGATCGGCAGGGGGTGACGAACCGACACCGAGAGACCGGTCGTCGACAGTCGACGCAGTCCAGCACGACCGAGGCGACGGGTGCGGACACCAGTCGGCGAGACCCCGAACCGGACGACGTCGCGTCGACGGATCCCACCCTCCGGTCGGACATGCTCGAACGGGAGGACAAGATCGACCGCCTGACCCAGCGCGTCACCGAACTCGAAGAGGAGAAGGCGACGATCGAGCGAGAGCGCGACGAGTACGCCGCCGAGACCGACAAGCTGACCGAGACGATCGAACGGCTCCAGTCCCGAATCGAGTCACTCGAATCTCGCGTGGGGAGTGGCGCGAGCGAGTCGACCGCGGCGACGTCGACCGGGTCGGGACAGGCCGGTTCGGCGAGTCTGACGCCCGCCCAGGCCCTCTCACAGACGAACGTCTTCGTCAGGTACGACTCGAAGAGCCAGACGACGCTCGAAAGCGCTCACGGCGGCGACGGCTCCCGGAGCGATCTCGCGAACAACCTCCAACTCGAGCGACACACCCAGTTCGACGCGAATTCGGCCGTCGTCGACGGGCAACCCTACAACGAGTTCATCGAGGGAACGATCCAGTATCGGTTCGTGGCGTGGTTGATCGAGACCGCCCTCTTCGAGATCAGAGAGACGGGTCACGCGGGCGGACTGGCCGATCTCTACGACGTGATCCCGCGGATCGATCGGGTCGAACTCTCGTCGTCCATCTCGCTGGAGGACGACGACACGGAGAACGTGCCAGACCAGGTCGCGTTCGACGTAGCCGCGTTCGACAAACGCGGAACGCCGCTCGTCGTGGCGAACTGTAACGATTCACGGGATCCGGCGAGCCGAGAACTGCTCGAGTCCCTCGAAGCGGACGCCTCGGCCGTCTGTGCCAACTATCAGGCACTCGGTGGTGCCGTAGCCGTGACCTCGAGTTTCTTCGAACCGGGCGCGCTCGAGCTGGCCGAGGAAGCCACGACCGGCGGCTTCCTGAGCCGCAACTCGAAGCTCAGCCACATCAGCCTCTCGCGCAAACAGGGCTATCACCTCTGTCTGGTCGAGTCCCGGAGCGGTGGGTTCCACATGACCGTCCCCGAGCTCTGAACGGGCCGACAGTTTACGAGCGCTCGCACTAATTCGTCCGGCGAATGGGAACCACGATATTGCCGATTACTGTAGTTTGGCATTGTAACTCGAGAGACCACGTGCTGCAGGGGTCCTGTAGGCGTGTGCTGGACGGTTGTTGTAGACGTACCGGCTGCCGTAAACAGACGACCTAGCACTGGCAGCTGAGTGCACTGACAGCCGAGCCCACCGACGACGGCCGTTGGTACGAAGTGGGCTTCCCCGCGAACCCGACGACGGATGAATAGTTGTCAGTTCGGTTCCGACCGCAGAACGACGTCAACTTTCGGCTTCGGCGGCACCTTCGATCTTCATGCCCTCGAGTTTGTCGGAGATCGTCTCGATCTTGCCGTCGAGCTCCTCGACGAACGACTCCGTCTCCTCGGTTTTGATCGCTCCCTGGCTGGAGGGTTCGATGAGGTTCTCCTCCTCGAGGACGCGCAGCGAGTAGCGTACCTTGTGGTGGGGATAGCCGGTCTCGTTCGACATCTTCACGATTCCGATCGGTTCGTTCTCGAGAACCATCTTCAGGACCTGGAGATGTCGTTCGAGCATATCCACTTCCTTCTCAAGTCGGTCTATCATGGCATTTGTTAACTTGTCTTTGCTCCTTTTAAATGTTACCCTCGCGTGCAACGAGAACGACGCCTCGAACCCGATATTCGGCCCGAGCGAACGGCTTGCAAACCGATTAAACGTGACAGGGGTTAACAGTTCTGATCGGAACCGGTGGCCGAGGGATCGTAATCTGTTTATCGGCACGGACAGAAGCCGTCGCTGTCATGACCGTTACTATCGTCGGGTCACAGCTCGGCGACGAAGGCAAGGGCGGCGTCGTCGATATTTTCGGCGAGGGTGCAGACGTCGTCGTCCGCTATCAGGGCGGAGACAACGCGGGCCACACCGTCGTACTCGACGACGAAACGTACAAACTCTCGCTCGTTCCGTCCGGTGCCATTCGAGGAACTGTCGGCGTACTCGGAAACGGCTGCGTGATCAACCCCGAGACACTGTTCGACGAGATCGACGGGCTCCGTGATCGCGGCCTCGACCCGGACGTGCGGGTCGCAGAGCGTGCACACGTTATTCTGCCGTACCACCGCGTCCTCGACGGGGTCGAGGAGGACGCGAAGGACGACCTCGCTGCCGGGACGACCAAACGTGGGATCGGTCCCACCTACGAGGACAAGGCCGGCAGACGCGGCATTCGGATCGGTGACCTGCTCGACCCCGAGGTCCTTCGAGAACGCCTCGAGTACGTCGTCCCCCAGAAGACCGCTCTCGCGAGCGAGGTCTTCGGGATCGAGCCCGACGAGGCGTTCGACGTCGATGCCCTCTTCGAGACCTACCGCGCCTACGGCGAACGGCTGGCGGACGAGGGGATGACGGTCGACTGCGGACACTTCCTCCAGGGCCGCCTCGAAGCGGGTGACGACGTCGTGTTCGAGGGCGCACAGGGGACGTCCCTCGACATCGACTACGGGGTCTACCCGTACGTCACGTCCTCGAATCCGACCGCTGGCGGCGTCTCGGTCGGGACGGGCGTCGGTCCCGGCGTCGTGGGCGACGGGGACGTCGTCGGCATCGTCAAGGCCTATCTCTCGCGGGTCGGTACGGGACCGCTGCC
>SLIS01000426.1 GCA_007135505.1 Halovivax sp. | reverse complement strand
GCCGACGACGACGTCGTCGCTGCCAAGGTGATGAGTCAACTCAGAGATAACCTTCGTGAGGCGGGAATCGACGTCACGCACGAGCCCATTCCAGAGATGAACTTCTATCGAGACGTTCTACTCGAGCAGGATTACGATCTCTTCGTCGTTCGCCACCCTGGTTTCGACGAGATGGACGCACTCCGCGGGCTACTTCACTCGGACTTCATCAACGAACGGGGATGGCAAAATCCCCTGCAGTTTTCGGACGTTACCGTCGACGAACACCTGGAGGAACAGCAAACGGCCGACGAAGACGACCGAACAGCCGTGCTAGCCGATCTGTTCGAATACGTCGACGAGACGACCCCGTATACGGTGATTGGATTTCCCGATCGAATCGGCGGCGTACGTGAGGGGCTCTCGGTGCCAGCGCCGCCTACCCGCCCCGCCGAGTACTACGACGTGCTCTCGCGCGAACCGGACGACGGGCCCCGAGACGATCCGCTCGTCGTCGGTGTGTTCGGCGAAGGACTCGGCGACCGATTGAACCCGATCGTGGCCGACAGGAGCCGGATCGATGGCTTTCTGGGACTGCTGTACGATCCGCTCGCCAGACCGGTTGGTGACGACGGCGAACTGGTTCCCTGGCTCGCCGAAGAGGTCGACTGGGACGATTCCAATGGCCTCGAGGCGACGATCACGTTGCGCGAGGGGCTCCGCTGGCACGACGGCGAGCGGCTCGATGCAGACGACGTCGCGTTCACGATGGAGTTTATCGAGGACACGTCGATGGGGGCTGTCGAAGGTGGGGTTCCGGCCCATCGCTACCGGTGCCGACAGACCGTACTCCAGACCGTCGAACAGACGGATACTCGTACGGTTACGTTCTCGTACGGCGACGCGAACCGCGCGGTCGCGATGCGGAGTCTCACGATACCGATCCTTCCGAAACACGTCTGGGAGCCCCGTTCCGAACTCGTCGCCGAATATCGTCCCGAAGCACTCGTTACGGACAACGAAGAGCCGGTCGGATCGGGACTGTTCGAACTCGACGAGGTCACCTCCGACGAGATCATCCTCGAACCGTTCGAAGAACACGTTTTCTACGACTCCACGACCGATCGACCGGACGTGCTATCGGACTTCTCACAGTATTCGGGGTTGCGGTTCCGAACGTATCCGAACCCCGGCTCGATGGTCGAATCGTTGCTGGACGGTGAGATCGACCTCACGAGTGGGACGATTCCGTCCACCGAACGTGAAGTGGTCAGCGACGCGTCCGACTCGGTGTTACGATCGGAGCCGTCACCCTCTTTTTACATGATCGGATACAACGTCCACCACGAGGACCTCGGAAATCCGCGGTTCCGACGAGTGCTCTCCAGACTGGTCGACCGGGAGTACTTCATCTCCGAGTTCCTCGATGGCCGGGGCGAACCGGCGACGAGATACAGTTCCCTGGCCGGATTCCGGGACGGGGAGTGGGGATTCGACCAGCCGTCGGACCTCGCCTCATTCCCCGGCACGGATGGCGAGATCGACCCCAGTCGGGTTCAGCAACTCTTCGAAGATGCGGGATACCGGTACGAAGACGACGAACTGCTCAGGTGAGTTCGGGCCGACCTGCAAGAGTTAATGGCTCGTGATCCGTAGAGTGAATACGATCATGTCTTTCGCCGCCGTGGTCCTCGAACTGGCCGTCGTGGTCGCGACGATGCTCGCGACCGCGACTCTCGTCGTGGTAGGTCCACGTCGATTGGCTACGGCGCTGGCTGACGCTCGAGCCCGGCTCAGGCCGTGTTTACTCCCGGCGAGCGTTCTCACGCTCGTGTTGCTCTTCCGCTGGGGGACGGCCGACGTCCTTCTCCGACTCGAGCGAGACGTCGTCGGAATCAGTATCACGCCGCTGCTCGAGTACGTCGAGAACGTGCTCTTGCCCGTCAATCCGGTCGTCACACTCCAGTCGCTGCAGACCCCCGAGCTGACGGGTTACTTCGTGTTCATCTACATCTATGGCTACGCGTTTCTCCTGTTGTTCCCGTTCGTCGCGTACTTTGCACTCGAGTCGGCCGACGAACTGCGGAATCTGATCCTCGCGTTCGCGTTGAACTACGGGATCGGTCTGTTCTGTTACGTGCTGTTCATCGCGGTTGGGCCGCGAAACCTCGTGGGAGAGTTCGAGGGACTGCTCTACATCGCGTTTCCCCAGTCGGGGCTGCTCACACACGAGGTGAACCAGAACACGAACGTCTTCCCCTCGTTACACACGTCCCTCGCGATGACCGTGTTCTTCTTCGCCTGGTACACGCGCGAGGAGTATCCGGTCTGGCTCGGGATCGCCGGCGTCATCGCGGTCAGCGTCGCGATTTCGACGATGTATCTCGGGATTCACTGGCTCTCAGACGTCGTCGCGGGAACCCTTCTCGCGTTGTTTAGCGTCTACGTCGCCCGACAGTACACGATCGACGAGCTGTACTGGAACGCCCGAGGCTATCTCGCGACCCGAATCGAACGACTCGAGCGACCGGGTGGATCGTAGTGATGCTGGGATATCACTGTCCGTCGATCACCGGTATCCCGACGTTTTCGGTACTCGGACCCGACCGCTGATGCATGGCACTCTTCTGGCACCGCCGCGATCTGCGAGTGCGCGATAACCGCGGACTCGAGCGTGCTACATCGTTCGACGAGCCACTCGTCGGGCTGTTCGTCCTCGATCCGACTGTCCTCGAGCATGCCTCACCGGTTCGCGTTGCGTGTCTGCTCGACGGGCTATCGGCACTCAGGGAGCGGTACCGTGAACGCGATAGCGACCTCCTCGTGCGCCGAGGTGAGGCGAGCGCGATCGTTCCCGAGGTTGCGGCCGAGTTCGAGGCGTCGACCGTCGTCTGGAACGGGGATTACAGTGGCCTCGCCAGAGAGCGCGACCGAGCCGTCACCGCTGCGCTCGAGGACGACGGCGTCCAGGCCGAGTCGGTCCACGACGCGATCTGTCACGAACCCGGTTCGATCACACCGAATCAGGGCGAGCACTACTCGGTCTTTTCGTACTTCTGGAAGAAGTGGCGCGACCGAGAGAAGCACCCGCCAGCGGACGCTCCGACGGCAGCCGACCTGGCGGACGTTCGTGGCGACCCACTGCCGTCGCTCGACGAGTTGGGCTTCGAGAATCCCGAGGCGGATCGACCGACGGTGACCCCGGCGGCCGCCCGCGAGCGCATCGCGTCGTTCTGTTCCGGGCCAATCTACCGCTACGCCGAGAAGCGGGACGTACCGGCGGCAGGGATAACCTCGCGACTCTCACCACACCTCAAGTGGGGCACCGTCGGCATCCGGGAGCTGTACGCCGCGACCGAACGCGCAGCCGACCGTGCGGAAGATCCCGACACTCGAGCGAGCGTCCGCGAGTTCCAGCGACAGCTCGCCTGGCGGGAGTTCTACGCCCACGTCCTGGCGTTCAACCCGGAGACGGTATCGGAAAACTTCTCCGGGTATCCAAACGAGATCGAGTGGCACAACGACCAAGACGAACTCGAG
>SLIS01000040.1 GCA_007135505.1 Halovivax sp. | reverse complement strand
GGAGAAGACGATCTCGAGGTCTTCGAAGCCGAAGTCGTCGTCGAGAAAGTCGAGCAGGCGAATCAGCGCGTCTTTACACGTCGCGAGCATTTCGGCGTAGGAGTCCTCGCCGAGCGTGACCCGCGGCAGGTGGTCGGCGTCGAGGTCGAAGATGAGGTCTGAGTCCAGCCAGCCCTTCTCTCCCATCGATCCCGCACCCGGGTCGTCGTATCGACCGGCCGAGAAGTAGACGTGACGTGGCCGCTCGCGCTCCAGGAACGACTCGATGTCCCCGAAGTCGAGTAATGACCGGTGTCTGATCATTCGCGTGTCCGGCCCCTCCGTCCACGGGATATATCCCCACTCGCGCGCGTCCGCGTCCGGCGGCGGGGTAATCGAAGCCCTGCGGTAGTAGTCCCGGAAGCGGCCCCGCAGGTAGGCTCGCGTTCGCTCCTCCATGCGCCAGCAATTCGCCGGGCAGTGCGTATAACTGTATTGACTGTCCGACCTACCTGTAACTCCCGGAAAACGAACGGGTTGGTTAGGCGACGATCACCGACGAACGAGGTCGGAGAGGCGATCCGTCAAGCCGACGTCCGTGCTCAGTTTGAGATAGTAGGCGTCGCCCCCGTCCTCGTAGTAGTTGTCGATCCGACGCGTGATCTCGAAGCCAAGGTGTTCGTAGAACTGGAGGGCGTTCTCGTTGGTGGTGCGGGCGTGACACGTCACCGATCGGTGATCCGAGACGACCCTCGCGATGAGCTGTTTCCCGATGCCGTGGCCGCGACAGGCTGGATCGACCGCGAGAAAGAGAATATAGCCGTCACGTCGAACCGTTACGAACCCGACGAGCTCGGAGTCGTCGTGGTCCTGAAAGATACAGTGAACGTTCGATCGTCGGTAGGCGTCGGAAAAGAAGTCCCAGCGCTGCTTCAACACGCCCTCACGCTCGTGGATTTCCTCCTTGAGCTCCCACGCCTGCTCCACGAACTCGTCACTGCCCGGGGGGATGGTTCGACTGTCGACGTTGACGCTCACTGTCCACTCGTACCAGCGTCGCCAATATAATTCCACCGGCAACTGGTGGTGTTCTCCCGCGGCGGAGACCGATGGAGATACGCTTCTGGACGGGGTGGATCGAACCGATGGCGTACGATCTCCGCGAGCACACCGCAGACGTCGGCGTCGCGGCTACCGGTCCGGATCTCTCGGCCGTTTTCGGGGCCGTTGCGGACGGGCTAGCGGCGGCATGTACCGAGACGGTCCCCGACACCGGGGAGCGATTCTCGCTCGCTGTCGACGCGGAATCACGGGAAGCGCTGCTCTTTGACTACCTGGACGAACTGGTCTACCTGCGGGACGTTCGGTCGGAACTACCCGTCGACAACGCAGTCGAGGTCGACGGTCCGGACGGCGGCGACGGTCGCTGGTCACTCGAGGCGACGGCCAGGGGCGTTCCGCTAGACGAGATCACGGCCCGGGAGGTAAAGGCCGTGACCTACGCCGAGATGCGTCTCGAAGAAACGGACAGCGGCTGGGAGGCCTACGTCGTCTTCGACGTGTGAGGTGTTGCGTTCCGCTCCAGAGGATCCAGACCGGTACAGCGTCGCCGAGACACCGTCTGACTGATGCTCTCGCGCACTGTCGTACAGCACGGTGTTTTTGGACGGGTTCGTCGTACGACGGGTATGAGTCCGGACCGCCTCGGGGTGACTGGATGAACGGACGGTCGAGCCAGCGGCTGATCGCTGCCGCGGTCGTGACCGTCCTGATCTCCGCCCTCGCGAGTCGACGTGTCCGTGCACACGAGGAGTACGTCACCGACGATCGCGAGGACGTGTCGCTCGTCGCGTTCTATCGCGACGCGCTGACCGATCCGGCCGTGGTCGGCCCGTTGCTAGCCGGCGCGGCCGTGCTATTCGTATCGGTTGCGCTGTTTCTGTACTTTCGGTCGTTCCGGCGCGACGTCCTCTCGTTTCGGGTGGCGATGGGGGAGTATCGCGAGTTCGTCCCGTGGTTGCTCCGAATCGCGTTCGGGATTCCGCTGATCGGGGCCGGATTCGGCGGGTACTTCGTTAGTCCCGCCGTCGAGGTCGACGTCCGAATCCTGCAGATTCTCCTCGGGTTCTTGCTCCTATTCGGACTGCTCACCAGGCTCGTTGCGCTCGCGGTCCTGCTGGTCTACCTGGCCGGGACGCTGGTCTATCCGCTGCTCCTGCTCCAGCTAGAGGTGGTCGGCGGGATGGTCGCGATCGCCGTCGTCGGCAGTGGGCAACCGAGTGCCGATCACGTCCTGCTGCGACTGGCCGGGACGACGGGAACGGTCGTGAATCGATTCGAACGGGTCGGCGTGTGGGCCAGGTCGTTCCAGTCCTGGAGCCGACCGGCGACGCGCTATCTACCGACGATCTGCCGGGTGGGGCTGGGCGTGACGTTCGTCTACCTCGGGACCACCCAGAAGTTACTCGATCCGGGGCTCGCGCTGGCCGTGGTCGACCACTACGACCTGACGGGTGCCGTTCCGGTCGCTCCTGAACTGTGGGTACTCGGCGCAGGCCTGACGGAGACGGCGCTCGGGCTGGCGCTGCTCGCCGGCACGTTCACCCGGGGCGTGGCGGTCACCGCGCTGATCGTCTTCACCGCGACGCTGTTCGCGCTCCCGGACGATCCCGTCCTCGCCCACGTCGGACTCTACGGCCTTGCTTCGGTGCTACTGATCACCGGTGCCGGCCCGTGGTCCGTCGACGAAAAACTGGCGCGTGCCGATCCGACGGTCCAGGTGCCGGCCGCGACAGGGGCCTCTTGACGGCCCAACTCCATTCCAGCAACTCGGAAATCGGCAAACGAGGTGCCAACGTCTTTTACCGCCGCCGACCGACGTTCGAGTATGAGCACGTACGACGCGAACGGACTCGAACTCGAGCGGGTTCGCGAGCACGTCTGGGAGATTCCGCGGACTGGGGACATGCGCGTGCCAGCACGCGTCCTCGCGAGCGAACCCCTCCTGGACGAGATCAGCGGGGACAAGACGCTCGAACAGCTGCAGAATACGGCCCACCTCCCGGGTATCACGAACTACGCGATCTGCATGCCCGACGGCCACCAGGGCTATGGCTTCCCGGTCGGCGGGGTCGGCGCGATGGACGCTGAAGACGGCTGCATCTCCCCCGGAGCGGTCGGCTACGACATCAATTGCGGCGTCCGCATGATGAAAACGAACCTCACCTACGACGACGTTCGGGGACACGAGGTGGAACTAGTCGACTCGCTGTTCGCAAACGTGCCGTCGGGGCTGGGGGGCGGCGGTATCGTCGAGTCGGACGTTGACACCGTCGACGAGATCCTCGCCCGGGGCGTCGAGTGGGCGCTGGAGAACGGCCACGCCGTCGAATCCGACCTGCGCCACTGCGAGGACGAGGGCGTGCGCGCGGAGGCCGATCCATCGATGGTGAGCCAGAAGGCGAAGAACCGTGGACGGAACCAGATCGGTTCGCTGGGTTCGGGCAACCACTTCCTCGAGGTCCAGCGCGTCACGGACGTCT
>SLIS01000340.1 GCA_007135505.1 Halovivax sp. | reverse complement strand
GGACGTGTTCCAGCTCAGGTCACCCTGCTCGATGACGCGATCCAGCAACCCCTTCTGCCCCCTCGGCGCCTCGGAGAGGTACTCGGGAAGCCCAGAGGCATGCCCCAAGAGGTGGCGCAGCGTGAGATCGGCCGTCCTGTCCTGCCCCCGGCGTCGATGCAGACCGGACACCAGTTCGTCGGGGAGATGGTCCGTGAGCGGATCGTCGATGGAGAGCCGGCCTTGTTCCTCGAGACGCAGGACTGCGGCACCGATGTAGAGCTTCGTGACACTGGCCAGGCAGTATGGGGTCTCCGGCGTCATCGGGGCCCCGGACGGGTTTGCGGTGCCGGTGGCACCGATCCAGCGGTACGAACGGTCACCCGGCTCAACGCCGAGGACGACGTGCCGGATCCCCCGTAGACCAGCCAGGTCCTCGACCGCACGCTCCAGCACCTTCTCGACGGCTGGCGGAACCCTTCCATGAAGAATGACTCTCGCAAGTCCAGCGGCCCCATATCGCTGCTCCATTGAGACAGTGATGTCAGAAGCGGTAACCGATGCCAACGGTGGCGTGATGGAGCCATGCAAAGGTATACACGCTGCTGTTATCCGCACCGCCCTCCAGCGTGCGATAGCCGCCGAAGACATGCCAGCCCGTGGGCAGCGTGTGACGCACCTGAACGGCAAGATCAAGTGCGCGTCCCTGCGGCGCGGCCGCGCCCTCAAAATCGAGCACCAGCGACGTGCGATCGGTCAAGTGATAGGCGCCATACAGGTGCAGCAACGGCACGAACCCCAGGTCTTCGTTCCTTGCGCGAACGTTGTCCTGGCGCAATTCGATATGGGCGTCCCTGACCAGCAGTGCAGCTCCCAGGCCGAGATCCCAATCGTCATCCCGATGGAACGTCCAGCGATAGGTCAGTCGATATGTATTGAACTTGTAGCTGGCACGCGTCGGCGTGTCCGCCTCGAACGTTTCGCCGTCGAACTCCACTTCCCTGTCCAGGGTCCCTCTTCCGGTCTTGCTTACGGGTGCCAAGTTGAGGCGAACACTGTGCCGCTCGTTGAAGTCATAGCCCACGTAGAGGCGAACGTAAGGGTCACCGCCGCTCCCAGTCAGATCGCGCAGGTCAACGGTGGTCCCAGTGTCGGATGGAATGCGTGCGCGATTGCGGCTGAACCACAGGCCACCGGTCTCCAGCTCGGCGGTCCAGCCAGATGAATCAGAACCCGACGCCTGCACCTGCGCAGGAGCCGGCAAAGCCAACACCATCAAGAACAGGAGACCGTGCTGATAGATCCTGTGCATCGTGGAGTCCTGCCTGGTAGGGGTTGCGAGGAAGACGCCCGCCCACGGCTGGCTGGTTCTCGAGGTCACCGGAAGGCATGACCATGCCATGCGAGAGCGTCATTAAACGTTCGAACCGTTGAACCTACCGCCAAGCACGGCGTCGGGGCTAGGCCAGAGAGGGCAAGTGATCGCCGTTCGAAGTCCCGCCCTACGAGTCGATGATACCCGAGGTGAGATCGTTCGTGCTGCTCTCGGAGCATACAACGGCGCGACGGCATGGCGCTTCTTGCCCGTCACTTGAGAGCGGACGCTTGTAGTTGATTGGGTGATGACCAAGCAGGGTCGGTTCGAGCCAAAGAGATACCTACGCTAAGCGCTCTAGAAGCTCTGGGCTGTCGTTCCGGGGGGAGTTCACGCGTATGCTCACCGGGTAGGCGTCCATCAGCTCGACGGGGAACGGCCCCAGCACATCTCGGGCATCACTGCTAGAGCCTTCAAGCCAGACACCGCAATACTCAGGGGTAACCATCGCCGGCATCCGCGCCTTGGCGTGGATCTGCGCGACCATGGGATTGGCGGAAACGGTAATGATCGTGCACGACTCAACCGTCCCTCCATCAGGCCCAACCGATGTTTCCCACAGTCCGCAGAATCCGAATGGCTCTCCGCCGGCGAGCCGAATTAAGTACGGCTGTTTCCCCCCAGCGACCTCTTGCCACTCGTAGTATCCGATTGCCGGGATGATGCAGCGCTGAGCGCGCTTCCACGGGCTCCGGTATGTGGCAGCTGTCTCGATTGTCTCGGCGCGGGCGTTGATCGTGCTGTACTTCGTCGGCTGTCCTTCGGCCCACGCCGGGACAAGTCCCCAACGCAGCATCACCCCCTCACGCTGCCCATCAGCCAGCCGGATCACCGGCACTTTCTGCGTGGGCGCAACGTTGTACTTGACCCAGTCATGGGTCCACTGGCGGGGAATCACGTTGAACGCCCGCTCGATGGCCGCATCGGTCTTGCTTACGAATCGCCCACACATTTCGCTTCGTCACCGATGATTCAGGATCCCCAGTCTAGCCCAGTCCGTTGAGCCGCGTGCGGGCGACCGGGACGATCTCGCTTGTGGGTTTCGCTCTCACAACCAGGACTGCTTGTTGTGCGGGTTGGCTGCCAGGATAGCGGCCCGCACCAGAGCCAGCCGGCTGCACTTGGCTGGCGCATACCGGTCACGCTTCGCCCAGGTGGACGGAAACGAGCTCTCTGCCAAACCGTGCGCACCATAGGGCCGGCTCTCGCTTAAGGAGTCCGCAAGAGCGCTTCCGCCTCGTCTAGCCACCCCAGCCACGCCTGACCTGCGCTGATGCCCCGCCGCAGGGCCAGGTACTGGAGGCGATAGTGGCGGGATAGAGTCTCTGGTTCACTGAACCATGCCGCTTCAATCTCCCTGTAGGCGGCGAGTCGCTCCTCCCAGGCGTGGCGCAGTGAGGCAAGTTCGTTGAAAAGGACACGGTCCTCCACCAAGTCTCCGGCAAAAAATTTCACCAGGAGCGGGTCCCGTGTCGCCGGCCTTGGTTGGGGTGTCGCCAGCCATTCACGCAGGGCCCCCTCCCCCGCCGGGGTGATGGTATACCGCTTGCGATCGGGGCGCTCCGCCTGGGGTTCCGCCTCCATGCTCAACAGGCCTTCGTCGTGTAACCGCCCCAACTCCCGGTAGATCTGCTGGTGGCTCGCATTCCAGACGAATCCCTGGCGGCGTCCGAATCGCTGGTTCAGGTCATACCCCGTCGCGGGACGCTCGTGCAGTGCCGCCAGAAGGGCATATCGCAAGGCCATGACAACTCCTTATGCAACTTGTTGCATACAATGTGATGCAGAGGCATTATTATGCAACAAGTTGCACACGAGGACAGCGTCATGACTCTAGAACCCTTGCTGCAAACTACGCTGGCGGTCCAGATTCATACCCTGGCTGCCGTCCTGGCCTTTGGCATCGGCATCGGACAGTTCCTCCTCCCACGAGGGTCGACCGTACACCGTGTGGTGGGGTGGAGTTGGGTCGGGCTGATGGCAGTCACCGCCGGGTCGTCGTTCTTCATTCACATTGGACGGGTGGTCGGGATCTGGAGCCCCATCCACCTGCTGTCAATATTCACCCTGGTCATGCTGGTTCTCGCGGTCCGAGCGGCGCGCCGCCGGGATGTCGCCACCCATCGCAGCATCATGATTTCCCTCTTTGTGTTCGCACTGGTGGGGGC
>SLIS01000080.1 GCA_007135505.1 Halovivax sp. | reverse complement strand
GGGCTTGCTGATGAACGGGAGGTCCTCCTCGTTTGGGAGGAGGACCGGCCCGTCGAGTTCGAGTCCTTCGATCACTTCGACGTCCATCCGCACAGTGCCACTGACGTCGGTCGTGTGCAATGAGAGTTCGCCGTCACCCTGGTTGGCGTGGAGATCGCCAACGTAGACGCCGCCGCCGTCGACCTTGACGGGACAGAGTAGCGTTGCGCCGGCGCGAACTTCGGGAACGTCCATGTGCCCGTCTGTACGCGCTTCGAGTTCCGCCTCGCTGTCGAGGCCCCAGTCGTGATCGGCGCCGATCAGGAACTGGCCGAAGTCGCCGGCGTTGTGCGAGTCGGGCAGTTCGATGGACGGCGTCGTTCCCACGTTGCCGATGAACGGGCGCAGCCGACCGAGCGTTCCGGGCATTTCCGATGGTTCGTACAGCAGGATCGGATGTTGCCGGGAGTTTTCGGGGATATCCATCACGTCCACGGCGTCTTTCGCGAGTTCGTGGGCGCCCGAGTCGTCCATCGTGAGCCCGACGGTTCGGTCGTCGTCGAAAGCGACGGTGTAGCCGTACTCGAAGCCGAACGCGGAGGCGTTCGCGCCACACTCCGTGCAGCGAATCGCGTCCTCACCGGTTCCTTCGACAACCGAATCGGGCCACTCGGTCCCACAGCCGGGACAGCGGTGATCGACGAACGGATCGTCACCGAACGCGCCTTCGCGCTCGCGCATCGTTCCGGTACTGGTTGCGACGCTCGTCACTTCGATATCCCTGATCTTCAGCGCGATGGCGTCGCCGACCGCCGCACTCTCGACGCGGATCGGGCGCGTTACCTCGTGGCCGCCGCGAAACTCGGGAGTGATCATCGGGCCCCAACACGCCGGTGGCGTGTAGGTTTCGATGGTCCCGCCGTCCGCGACGGTTCCCGCCCACTCCTGGTCCGGACCGACGAGACCGAGCGTGTACTGATCGACCGACAGCTCTTGTTCGACGTTTCGTTGTGCCATGCAGAAATCACTACCACGGAGAGTCCGATAAACCAGTAGTGGTCTGCGACAGGGAGCGACACGTCTGGCCGTTTCCGTCGATGCGCTTCGACGATAACCGCCTGTTCGAGCCACGTCCAGACCGTTACTGCCAACGGCAATGACTCATTAGCGAAGCGCGCCCGGTCCTATTCCGAGATTGACGCTGAAACGGTATACCCGATTCAATGCGGAAACGGCGTGATATCTCCTCGCAAGCGACAGGATCCGCGAGCAGTGGTGCCCAGCGGCGAGGGGTGGCCTACGACGGGATTCAGTCGTCAGTTAGACAGGGGGCGATTCCAGTATGCGCACAGATGAGACACGAGACGTACGGCGGGACGCACAGACACGGCGAACGATTCTCCAGGCGATGGCAGCCACCGGGTCGGTCGCGGCGCTCGGTGGCGTCTCGCCCGTTGGAGCGATCGACGAACACGACGAAGATGACGTCGAGGCGATGCTCGAGGACGTCCCACAGGCGGGTGCGTTTTCCGAGGGAGAAACCGTCGGATTACAGCTGGTCGCAGACGGGTTAGCCGCCCCGACGGACCTCGATTACGTCACGATCGGCGAGGAGACCCGCCACGTCGTCGTAACTCAGACCGGACAGATATACTCGTTCGACCCGGACGCCGCGACTGACGACACCGCGAACGAAGCGGATACTGACGAATCAGAAGCGGACGACGAGGCGCCGGCAGACGAAACGGACGAGGAAGAGACGGCCGACGAGGAGCCAGATGAAGACGAGGGCGACGAAGAGTCGGCCGATGAGAACGAACAGTCGACCGAGTTCGTCTTCAACGGCGTCGTGGCCGCCTGGTTCGGGATGGAACCCGAGGAGATAGACGGCGCCGAGAACCCCACGCTCGAACTGGAGGCCGGCGAGACCTACACGTTCACGTGGGAGAACGGCGACGGTCAACCCCACAACGTGGTTATCCTCGACGCGGGGGACAACATTCTCGAGCGAACCGAGATCATCACGGAACAGGGAGAGACCCAGTCGCTCGAATTCGAGGCGACGCCGGAGATGGAGCGGTACGTCTGTGAAGTCCACCCCGGAACGATGGTGGGCCGGATCGACGTCACCGATCCGGACGAAGAGCCGCCCGACGAGCCCAACGACGTGCCGACTCCGGCGGAGATGGATCTCCTGCTGGACATCGAAGATCGGCTCGTCAGCCTCGGTATCGGCGAATTGGGCAACTACGACGAACGTGGGTTACTCGGTGTCGCGTTTCACCCGAATTTCGACGAGGACCGCCGCGTCTTCGTCCGCTACAGCGCCCCGGAGCGCGACGGGCTCGGGTACAATCACACGGACGTTCTCGCCTCGTTCGAAGCGGACGAAACTCTCCAGGTCGACCCCGAGTCCGAGGAGACGATCGTGGAGATTCCCCAGCCCCAGGACAACCACAACGGCGGCCGGCTCGGGTTCGGTCCGGAGGGCTACCTCTACACGTCGGTCGGCGACGGTGGAAACGTCCACGACATCGGGATCGGTCACGTCCAGGACTGGTACGACGAGAACGAAGGCGGGAACGCCCAGGACACGATGGAGAACCTTCTCGGTGGGATCCTGCGGATCGACGTCGACGAGGAGGGCGAAAACGGAGCGTACGGGATTCCGGACGACAATCCGTTGGTCGGCGAGGAGGGTCAACTCGAGGAATTCTACGCGTGGGGCTTTCGCAACCCGTGGGGAATGTCCTTCGACGACGACGGCCGCCTGTTCGTCTGCGACGCCGGACAGCACGTGGTCGAGTCGGTCTACGAGGTCGAACAGGGCGGAAACTACAGTTGGAACGTAAAGGAGGGTTCCTTCTGTTTCAGCCCGGAGACGCCGCTCGAACCACCCGCGGAGTGTCCGGACGAGGTCGGTGAGGGGGCTGGGCCCGGACGGGAGGGCGAGGCGCTCCAGGATCCGATCGCAGAATATCGACACATGCGGGTCTCGACGGCGTTCATCGACAGCTCCGTCGTCGTCGGCGGACACCGCTATGCCGGAGAGGCGATTCCGGAGCTAGACGGCGCATTCGTCTTCGGAAACTGGAGCAGTCAGGGTGTTGCCGTCGCCGACGGCGAAATTCTGATGGCTACTGAACCGGACGGCGAGGACGAAATGTGGTCGTTAACGGAACTGCAGTTCGAGGGGGCAGAGGACGATTCGCTCAACCGCTACGTCTACTCGGTCGAACGAGACGCCGACGGCGAACTGTACGTCCTCGCGAACACCGACTTCCGACCCTTCTCGCCGACTGGCGAGATCTACAGGATCGTTCCCGCCGACGAGGGTGAATCCGTGCCAGCACCCGAGGACCCGCACGTCGTCGACGGTCCACCGGAAGAAGAGCCCGACGAGGACGAAACTGACGACGAAGAGGCGCCCCCCGAAGACGACGAAGAACCCGCTGAGGACGACACCGACGACGGAACTGAGCCGGACGAATCTCCTGCGGACGACGAAGGGGACGAGTAGCGCACACCGCCAGCATCTATCGTT
>SLIS01000099.1 GCA_007135505.1 Halovivax sp. | reverse complement strand
CGGGGGCGTTGCCACCGTGGTGGGGGTGTTTCAGCGCGACCAGTCCACCGTCCTCGGTGTCCTTCGCACTCCAGACGACACCGAAGCCGCCCTGGCCCAGCTTCTGTCGAAGCTCGTACCGGCCTGCCAGTTTCGCTCCAGCGTTCAACGCTGCCATGATTGTAGATGTTCACCAGTCATTCGTATCGATCGGTCCGTCGGGGGTCGTTCGGTGCTCGCCCCCGGCGTCGGCTCGTCCGCTCCGGCGGCGATCGGTCGCCGGAGTCGGTCGGTCGGTTCGTCGGCCCGGTTTCGCCGTTCGTCGCGTTCGAGTCGGCGAGGTCGACCACGGTCAGTCGAACCGGTTGTCGTCGTAGACGACCGTCGTGTTCTCCTGGACCTGTCGGACCTCCGCCTCGTCGCCGGATTCGATCCGGGTCACGTCGTCCTGGAGCGAGGCGACGATCTGGGTGTCGCCGGTGACGACCTCGGTCTCTTCGATCAGATCCTTGACCTCCTCGAGGTCGTCCTCCGAGTCGACCTGGGAGATGTGCGTTCGGATCTTGGTGTCGCGGAACGAGAGGAAGACGTCGGGGTCCTGGTCGGCCAGCTTCTGCTGGTCGTCAGTGTAGCTGACGGAGATTTCGGTCGAGGCCGTGCCGGAGGCGCCCTGGAGCTCGACGTCGGCGATCGGCGCCGTCGTGCCGAGTTCCTGGCCCGGTGCGTCCATCTTCAGGACGATTCGCTGGTCCTCGTGGTTCTGGAGGTCCGGCAGGCGCACGATCGCCGAGCCGTCGCGGTACTCCAGATCGACCTGCTGGACCTGGGGTCGCCGGCGATAGGCCTCCGCGATCTCACAGCCCGGAATCGGATCGATGACCAGTTCCGGGTTGTTCGCGACGACCGTCGACGCTTCCTCGACCACGTCCCCGAAGAACGACCTGATGTCGGTCGGCTTCTCCACGTGCGTCCACCGGCCCTGGGACTGCTCACCGACCGTTCGGATGATGTCCTGGTCGTAGTTGGTTCCGAGGCCCGCGGAGTAGACCGAGATGCCGCCGTCCGCGACCGCCTTCGCCAGCGGCTCGAACTCGTTGGCGTTCCGTCTGAGGTCGCGGCCGTCGGAGAGGAGCAGGATTCGCTTCGAGATGCCCTCGCCCTCGGGGAGTTCCGCCAGCGTCTTCTTCGCCGTCTCGAGACCGGTGTAGATGTCGGTCCCGCCGCTGGTGTCGATCTCCTCGAGGAGCGCCTCGGCCTCCTCGCGACCGAGGCTTCCCCACCTGGTCGCGTCGAGGATTACCTCGACTTCGTTGTCGAACGTGACGATGCTCAGGTAATCGTCGTCGTCGAGGAGCCCGAAGACGAGCCGCGTGGCGTCGCGGACCTGGTCCATCTTCTTGTAGGACATCGATCCGCTGCTGTCGACACACAGCGAGACGTGACGCTGGACCGCCTGGTCGCCTGACTCCGGTTCGATGACGAGTTCGCACGAGATGCCGCCCCCGTCCTCCGGTAGGTACGGCCGGTTGACCGTTGCTGAGATTTCGGTGGTCATAGCGGTGACTGGTTAGAGATATCAGGACGATCTGATAACTTTTTCGGGAACCGTCGTGTAAACGAAGATGCAACTATCCAGCCCGCTGTCGGGAGCCGGCCCCACCCGCAGACGACTCGGCCTCGCCGACCTCGACGTCTAACGCGGACCGCGATCGCGTCGCGGCCGGACGGGGAACTGATATCCGCGTCTCGATGGACGCCGGTCGCCTAGAGTTCCACGTCGATGTCCGCTCTGTCGGCGAGTTCGAGCGTGTCTCCGTCCTCGAGCTTCGCGGTGTCGCCGTCCAGGTCCGTCCCGTTGTGGGCCGTTCCGTTCGTGCTGATGTCGGTGACGTAGACGCCGTCGTCTTCGACGGCGAACTCGAGGTGCTCACCGGAGACGTACGTCGCCGCCTCGCGACCGCCACACGCGGCGACCAGGTCGTCGAGCCAGTCCGCGTCCTGTCGGCCGAACGTGTCGCCGTCGCCGAAGGTGTACGACTCGCCCGCGACTACGAGCGTTACCTCGTCCGCGTCGTCGGCGTCGCCGTCGTCGGACCCAGCGCTCTCTCGAATCGGATCGAGGTGCGTTCCGCAGTCGGGACAGTAGGACTCGCCGTCGATCGAGGTGCCACAGTCCGGACAGGCGGCGATCTCTCGTTCCTCCGTCTCGTCTCCGTCGTCGTCCGCGCCGAGTTCGGAGCCACAGTCCGGACAGAACGACATCGACGCGTCGACGGCCGACCCGCAGGACCCACACTCGATCTCGTCCGCGTCGGCGTCCTCGTCTTCCGTCTCGGCCGCGCCGGCGTCGTCCGCGTCGTCGTCCGCGTCGTCTGCGTCGGCCGACTCGTCTTCCTCGTACTCCAGCTCGGCCGACTCCTCTTCGGCCGATTCCTCGTCGGCCGATTCCGTTTCCTCGTCGTCTGCCGACTCGTCGTCCGCGTCGTCCTGCAGGTCGTAGTCCGGATGCGGCGTATCGCAGTCGGGGCAGAAGCCACCGTTCGGCGCCGGTTCGAACTCCGATTCACACGAGACGCATTCCAGCTCAACTTGTCCTGGCATGGTATTCAAGTCCGATTCACATTCATCATAGAAAAAAGTATGGCTGAACGAATGAGCGAATCGATACCGTGGCATTCCGCTCGGGCGGTGCCGGCGGCGATTGCGTTACCGGCGTGGACGGGAGCGTCTACAGTACTGGACCGGGATGGAACGTACTGGACCGGAAGGGAACCGGCCGCACGAGCCCGGAACGACGGGCGGTCGGAGTTAGACGGTTGGGCAGTCAGAGTTAGACGGTTGGGCGGTCGGAGTTAGACGGTCGACGGCTCCCGCCCTGAAGCGGGGATTTGCGCCTGTCAACCCCATAACCTGACTGGATCTTTCGCTAGATATTTACGTCTGACAGGGAATGTCCGGTTCATATGTATCGGCCGACCCGGACACGTGACAGTCACGCACTCCTGACGCTGCTCGAGGTGCTCGCGGTTCCCGCCTCGATTGTCGCCACCGCCGTCGTGTTGCTCCTCGGGACGGGCATACTGGGCGGCTTCCGCGCGGGCGGTCGGTTCGTCGGCGCGGGGGACCTCGTTCTCGAGGTCGTCACCGTGACGATCGTCGTCCTCACCGCGCTAATTCTCGTCTCGTTCGGCGCGCTCGCGGTGGTGGGCTACCGCCGCTACTTCGACCAGTTCCTCGCGGATACCGGCCCGCTGATGGCGGTGCTCATCCCCCTGCTGGGCGTCGTCGTCTCCATCGGCTACGCGGTCGTCTCCCTCGGGCTGCTGGCGCTGTCGTGGTGGCAGCTCGCGATCGTCGTCGTCTTTGCGCACGCGCTCGCGTTCCGGACGCTCACGGTTTTGTCCGAGAACATCGGCCGAACGCACGAAGGGGTGCTCGCGGGAGCCGTCGCGGGAATTCCCGCCGCGGTCGCGCTGGTCGTTCTCGTCGACGGCTGGCTGTGGTCCGGCGCCAGTTCCCGGGCCCTCCTGGGGGCCGTCGACGCCG
>SLIS01000006.1 GCA_007135505.1 Halovivax sp. | reverse complement strand
GACGCCGGGGCCGTCGCGGGCGACCTCCGCCTCACCGAGATGTACGAACCAGAGAGCGAGAGCGACACGACCGTCTACGAGGGAAGCGCCGAGGACACCGCTGCACAGCTCGCTGATCTCCTGCGGGAGAAGGGGGTGGCCCAATGAGCGATATTCTGGCCGTCGCCGAGCACCGCCAGGGCGAACTCCGCGACGTTAGCCGCGAAGTCGTCACCGCCGGCAGCGAACTCGCCGCCGAGACGGGCGGCGACCTCCACATGGCCGTCATCGGCGGCGATGTCGAGTCCTTCGCGGACGCGCTGAACCTCGAGGGTGTCGACACGATTCACACCGTCGCCTACGGCGAGGAGTTCAACCACGACGTCTACACCCAGACGATCACCCAGCTCGTCGACGAACTCGCGCCACGGTACGTCCTCGCGCCGAACAGCGTCAACGGGCTCGATTATGCGCCCGCGGTCGCGACCCGTCTCGACGTCCCGCTCGTCACTGATACGGTCGACCTCGCGACGAACGGCGACACGCTCGTCGCCACGCGAGAGATGTACGGCGGGAAAGTCGAGACGACGACGGAGGTCGACGGTGACCAGGTCGTCGCGACCATCCGCGGTGCCGAGTGGGCGCCCACGGAAGCCGCTGGCGACGCGACCGTCGAGGCCTTCGACGCCGAGATCGACGAGGGTGCGATCGGGTCGACGGTTACCGGTTTTGAAGAGGTCGCCGGCGGCGACGTCGACATCAGCGAGGCGGACGTGCTGGTGTCGGTCGGCCGTGGGATCGACGAGGAGGAGAACCTCGATCTGGTTCGCGACCTCGCGGAGGCGCTCGATGCGACCCTGTCGTCCTCGCGCCCGATCGTCGACGCCGGCTGGCTGCCAGCGAACCGCCAGGTCGGTCAGTCGGGGAAGGTCGTCACGCCCGACGTCTACATCGCGATCGGCATCTCGGGGGCCGTCCAGCACGTCGCCGGGATGAAAGGGTCCGATACGATCGTCGCGATCAACACCGACCCGAACGCACCGATCATGGACATCGCCGACTACGCGATCCACGACGACCTCTTCGACGTCGTGCCCGCGCTGATCGAACAGTTCTAGACAACCGTAACGCGTTTTCTATCACCTGGATCTCGAGAACGGAACTCGTTCCCGATCGCACCGAGGGAGTCTTCCATAGCCGTGAGAATTCTTCGATATCACTCGAGAAATCCCTGCCGGCGGCCGCAGAAACTGCGACCAGATGCGGGGTAACGCAACCGTTCGCTTCCCACCTGGATAGAATCCTTGATGTAATATCACAGCCCATTTCTAATTAATTAGGACAAGAATATTATAGATTTTCTACACCTCTCCGGTATAATTATGTGGGTTATCTCATATACAGGTTATATGACTCGTTCTCCGAGACGACGTGACATCCTATCGGGCCTCTGCGTTGGTGGGCTCGGCGCGCTGGCAGGCTGTCTCGACGACGTATCCGAATTTGCTTCCCGAACGTCCGACGGTGACGTCGGTGATACCGATCGGACGATCAAACTCGGCATTCTGCAACCGCTGAGTGGTGACCTCGGGGCCGTCGGTGAACCGATCCGGGACGCGGCTATCCTCCCGGCTGAACAGGTTCGTGGTGACGTCTCGATGGATATCGAGTATGCGGTCGCCGATACCGGCGCCGAACCGGCGGTCGGGGTACAGGAAGCGGTCAACCTCGTCGACGCAGGCTATCCGATGGTCAACGGCCCGGCGGCGTCAGGTGTTACCCTGCAGGTCACCCAGCAGGTGTTGATTCCCTACCGGGCCGTGACCTGTTCGCCGGCGAGCACGAGCCCGACGATTACCGCGCTGAACGACGGCGGTCTCGTGTTTCGAACCGCGCTCTCGGATTCCTTACAGGCAGTCATTCTCGCCGAACGCGCGGCCACGGATCTGGGCCACACCAGTGCCGCCACACTCTACGTGAACAACGACTACGGCTGGCAGTTGAGCCAGGCGTTCACCCAGGCGTTCGAGACCGATCACGACGGGACGGTCACCGCACAGGTGCCGTTCGATCCACTCGAGGGCGAGGACGACGACCGGACGTTTGAGGCGGAGTTCGAGCAAGCCCGTGCGGATGACCCCGGCCTGTTGATCGTCATCGGCTATCCCCAGACCGGTGCGCAACTGTTTACCGACTTCTTCGAAACCGGTGGCGAGGAGGACGTGCTCGTCACTGACGGCCTGCGCGACGGTACGCTTCAGGATCACGTCGAGTACAGCCTCGAGGGTATTCGTGGAACGGCCCCGCTGACCGCTGGCCCCGGTGCAGAGACGTTTAACGAGCTGTTCGTCGACGAATACGAGAACGAACCCGGGATCTTCACGGCTCACGCCTACGATGCCTCCGCCGTCCTCTTGCTCGCGAACGCGTTCGCCGGCCAGAACGACGGCACGGCGATCAGGAGCGCGATGAACGCTGTTACCACCGAGCCGGGAACGGTCGTCACCCCCGAGAATCTCGCCGAAGGGATCGAACTGGCGGCCGGTGGTGATCCCGTCGAGTATCAGGGTGCCTCGAGTTCGGTCGTGTTCGACGAGAACGGTGACACCGTCGATGCAACCTTCGAGTACTGGGCGTTCGACGAATCTGCGGATGGCGGTATCGACACCCTCGAGGAGGTGTCCGTCCAATGAGCCGACTTGCCCGCCTCGTTCCAGGTCCAATCCGACGGCGATATCTACTCAAGTTCGTCATCTCGATTCTCGCCGTCACGCTGGTCATTGGTGCTGTCGGCGCGGTCAGTTACGCCGAAATCGACGGAACGGTTCGGGAGGACTCGACGGAGCAACTCGCCTCGACGGCCGAACTCCAGGCGGAGGGGATCGGTGACTGGGTCGAAACGATGCGCGTCCAGACGCGGACGAGTTCTACCGACGCGACGCTTCGCTCCGACGACGTCCAGGAAGTCCAGGGGGCGATCGTCGAATCACAGGCGAGACTCTCGGTCGACGTTCGGGCGGTACACGTCGTCGACACGTCGAGCGGTGAGATCGAGACGAGTACGGACGCCCAGCGTCGTGGCGTCGCGCTCGAGGAGATCGGCGAACCGTGGACGGACGTCGACTTCGACGCCGAACTCCGCGCCGACGAGGCGATCTGGAACTCGCCGGAAGCATACGAGTCAGCCACGCTGGACGACCAGGTGATGGCCTTTGCCAGTCCAGTCAACGGGCACGACGACCGCGTCGTCGTTCTCATCGGAACGCTCGAGTACCGGGTCAACCAGCTCGATCAGCCGGGGGCCGCCTCGTCGACCATCATCGTCGACGCCGACGGCACCAGCGTGCTGGAGCCATCGGAGACGGCGTTCGACTCCTCGGCCGTCGATGACTCGGCGGTGGAAGCCGCCCTCGGCGGTCGGATGAGCGTCGCCGAGGAGGACGGCTTCGTCCGGGCGTACGTCCCGGTCGCGGACACGCAGTGGGTGGCCGTCACGAGCGTCGCAACCGCCGACGCCTACGGCGTCGCGACGGACGTCGGCCAAAACGTTCTCGCCATGCTCGGTGT
>SLIS01000044.1 GCA_007135505.1 Halovivax sp. | reverse complement strand
GTGTTACATCGCGAACGAGGGCGGAGATCATCCGTGGAACTCCGAATCGCTCGAGAGCGTCAACGCGACGCTCGGCGAGGGGCTCAACGGATTCTGGAACTTCATGGACGCCCAACCCGCAGATGGGGTCGATCAGATCACGTTCGGGTACTCCGCGGACATCATCTCGTTGAACCCGATGCAGGACATGGCGACCCCTGACCGGCAGTTCATCAGGCTCATCTACGACCAACTCTACCGTTTCGACGAGGTCGGCGACCCAATGCCGTGGATCGCGACGGACGCACCGGACATTTCCGACGACGGAACGGAATTTACGGTCGAGATCAGAGACGATCACACGTTCCACGACGGTGAACCGGTGACGCCGGAGGACGTCGTATTCTCCTACGAACTCTTCGGCGAGCACTCGCCGACGTATTCGGTGTATCTGGAGGCGATCGAAGAGATGGAGATCGACGGCCAAGAGGTCACGTTCTACCTCAGCGAACCGGACGCGACGTTCGAACGCAACGCACTGGCGCAAATTTACATCTTCCCGGAGCACATCTGGGGCGACGTAGACGATCCGACGGATTACACGGACGACGAATATATCGGCAGCGGTCCGTACGAGTTCATCGACTGGGAGCGCGAGGTCGAGATGCAGCTCGGTCGATTCGACGACCACTTCCAGCCGCCCAACATCGAGACGCTCATCCGCGTTCCTGGCGACGAGGCCACGATCATGGACGAAATCGAAGCGGGAGATCTGGACATGGCCGGCCAGGATCCGACCGTTAGCCAGCTCGAACGGCTTCAGGATACGGATCACGTCGACCTCGCCAGTTTCGACGCGGTCGGTCACGCGAAACTTGCGTACAACATGCGCCGGGACCACATGGACGACGTCCATATCCGTCGGGCGATCTCCTACTGCGTCCCCAAAGAGGATTTCGTCGAGACCATTCGCGGCGGCATGGGGACCGTGACGCACACGCCGATTTCCCCGGCCGTCGAGACCTGGCACAATCCCGACGTTCGAGAGTACACCGAGGACCTCGACGCGGCCAGAGACGAACTGGAGGAAGGCGGCTACCTGTAAGCGGCCATGGCCGAAACGGGCGACCGACCTTCAACCGGTGGTGACGCGATGGTACCGAGTCGACACCGTTCGCACGTCTTGTCAGTCACCACGATCGGTATCGCCAGAAATGCCGTCCGAAATCTACCAGCCGGTCGTCACATCGGTGGACCGAAGCCGGATTTCGGTCGCGACGTTACACACCGGGGTCGAAGGCGAGCCCGGTCCGTGCGAACCACGGCACTCAAATACGTACGGCTAGTGAGGTTGCCAACGATGATCATGAGAGCGATAACTCGTAACCAATGGGATTGAGAGAATACGTACTGCGACGCGTCTTCCAACTCGTGTTGACGCTGTGGGCGTTCGTTACCGTTCTGTTCGTTCTGTTCAGGATGGTACCGGGCGATCCGACGACGCGCTTTCTGATGGAGTATCCGGACCCGGCAATGCGAGAGGCCCGCATCGAAGAGCTCGGACTCGATCAGCCGCTTTACGTACAGTACTTCGAGTACGTCGGGGCGCTCCTTCGCGGCGATTTCGGGGACTCCACGTACTACAACGAACCGGTCGGCGACCTCATCTTCCCGCTGTTTCTCAACACGGTCGTCCTCATGTTCACGGCGCTGGTGATCGCGTACACGTTCGGCGTGCTTTTCGGCGCCGCGATGGGTTGGTTGCGCGGCAGCCGATTCGAGCGTGGCGGTATCGTCGCCACCCTGGTGGCCCGCTCTTCGCCCGAATTCTGGATCGGTATCATCCTCGTCTGGATCTTCGTCTACCAGTTCGGTCTCCTTCCACGTGCGGGAATCGGCGGCTACGGCGGTACGTTGACGCTGAACGTCGTCGACCGATACGTCAACGTCGACTTCCTCAGACACCTCATCCTCCCGGCGCTGACGGGCGCGATCTTCTACATGGCGACGCCCGCCTTGCTGATGCGAAACACGATGCTCGAGGTACTGAAGGCGGATTTCATCGAGATGAAGAAGGCGGAAGGTCTGCCCGAGCGAACGGTCCTCTACAAACACGCCGCGCGTAACTCCGTTCTGCCGCTGGTCACCGTCATCGCGATCGCGACCGGGGCGGCAATGGGCGGCTCGGTCATCATCGAGACCGTCTTCAACTGGCCGGGTATCGGCCGCGAGATGGTCGATTCCGTGACGAGAAACGACTATCCGATGGCGATGGCCACGTTCTTCTTCATGGGGACGGCGGTCATCGTGATGAACTTCGTCGCCGATCTGGCGTACCTCTATCTCGACCCGCGGGTGAGCTACGAATGAGCCTCGAAACACCGACCGACGCCACCGACCAGCATGCCGACGCCGTCGATTCCCGGGGAATCCGCTGGCGCCGCCGATTGAACGCGCTGCGTAGCTGGGTTGGTGCGATAACAGACGACCGACTGGGACAGACCGGATTGATCATCCTCGCCGTTTTCGTCTTCATCGGCGTCTTCGCCCGGCCGATCGAGATCTCGGTCGGTCCGGCGTACGTCACGCTCCAGCCGTTCTCGCTGGCACCGTACGAGCCGAACGCTCGTCCCGCGGACGGCTTTCACGGTCCGACTTGGTCGCACCCGCTCGGAACGACGAGTCTGGGGCGGGACGTCCTCTCTCAACTCCTCGCCGCGACGCGGGTGACGCTGATCGTCGGGACCGCCGCCGCGTTCATGGCCGTCTTCATCGGATCAAACGTGGGCATCGTCAGCGCCTACTTCGGTGGCTGGGTGGACGACGTGCTGATGCGGATTACCGACGTCGTCTACGGCATCCCATTCCTGCCGTTCGCGATCGCGCTGGTGTTCATTCTCGGCGCCAGTCTCACGAACGTAATATTCGCGATCATCCTGATCCTCTGGCGCGGGACGGCTCGGGTGGTCCGGTCGCAGGTGCTGAGTCACAAGCAACGGCCCTACGTGGAGAGCGCGCGGGCGATCGGGGCGAGTCACTTCCGAATCATGTACGTTCAGATCATGCCGAACGTCCTGCCGCTGATCTCGCTGTACGCTGCGTTCGCGGTCGCCTGGGCCGTCATCGCCGAGGCGAGCCTCTCGTTCCTCGGCCTCGGTCCGCCAGGAATGATCTCGTGGGGCGAGATGATATACGACGTCCGCACCGAAGGCGCGCTGCGGCGTGCGTGGTGGTGGGTCTTCCCGCCGGGCATCTGCATCATGCTGTTCGTGATGTCGGTGTTCTTCATCGGCCGCTCGCTGGAGAAGGTGGTCAATCCGGAACTACGACACACGGCTAACTGATTCACTACAACAATGACACTACTCACGATCGACGGACTCCGGATGTACTACGACAGCGAAGAGGGGTACGTTCGCGCCGCGGACGACGTCAGTCTCGAACTCGACCGCGGCGAGACGCTCGGTCTGGTCGGCGAGAGCGGCTCCGGAAAGACCTCGATCGCCCGCTCGATCATCCGGCTGTTGCCAGACAACGCCGAGGTCGTCGACGGAGCGATCGACTTCGACGG
>SLIS01000455.1 GCA_007135505.1 Halovivax sp. | reverse complement strand
GACCGAGTTGCTCTATCTCGCTCCGAACGAACGCTACGACCGGTTCATGGAGGACCTGCACGACATGGACGAGGAGACGCTCCGAGGGCTCAACAACGGAGATCCGCTCGCCATCGCGAAACTCCTCCACGTCGACGACATCTCCCTGCTGTCGGAGTTCCTCCGCGAGAAGGTCGCGTTCGATCTCGATGGGTTCCTCCCGAAGCCCGTAAACAAGCAACGAAGCGGCGCCTCGGCTGCGTTCAAGTTCAAGTAACCCCGACGGCGGTCGTCAGGTATTTTGGGACGAACGATCGCTTCGACGGTCCGTCGCTGTGATCGACGCCTTTCGCCGGCAACGATCGTTCCGTTGCCGGAACTGACAAATAGTTTCAACCCATCGTACGCAGCGTATGACCGACGAAGCCGACACCCCATGGTACGCTGACCGGCCGGGGTTGCTCGGGGTCGCCGGTGCGAGCGTTGCACTGGCCGCGCTCGTTATACTCCCGTACCTGAACTACGTCTTGTTGGCCGTGATACTCGCATACATTCTCTATCCCGGTCAGCGGGCGCTCGAACGATACGTCAGTTCCACCGTCGCCGCCCTCGTTCTCGTCCTCGTCGCCATCGTCGCAATCCTCATTCCCGTCGGGTACCTGCTCGCGATCGCAATACGTGAGGCCCTGGAGGTGATCATTGCTATCCAGGAGGGCGACGTCGGTCCGGAGACGATCGAGGGACGACTCGAGGACACGGGTTATGCGATCGAACTCGACGAGCTCTTCCTGGCCTACCAGGAGCCGATCACGATAGGATTGCAGGGCCTCGCGACCAGTGCACTCGACGTCATCAGTGGCGTTCCGGGCGTGCTGATCGGCCTAACCGTCTCGCTGTTCGTCCTCTTCTCGCTGTTGCGTGACGGGGAGACGCTGGTCGAGTGGTCGCTGACGGTCGCCCCGCTCGAATCGGACGTCCAGGGGCGGCTACTACAGGCACTCGACGCCCTCATGTGGGCCTCCGTCGTCGGAAACGTCGCCGTCGCGGCGATCCAGGCCGTGCTCCTCGGCGTCGGTCTGCTCGTGCTCGGTCTTCCGGCCATCGCCTTTCTAACCGTCGTTACCTTCGTGTTCGCGCTGCTTCCGCTAATCGGCGCCTTCGGTGTCTGGCTCCCCATATCGATCTATCTCCTCACAACGGGACAGTTCGTCGGCGCAGCGGCACTCATCATCTACGGTTCGATCGTGAGCGCGTCCGACCTCTATCTTCGACCGGCGCTGATCGGCCGGAGCGCCGCGTTCGATCCCGCCACGATGGTCGTCGGCATCTTCGGCGGCATCATCGTCTTCGGCGCCGTCGGTCTCTTCATCGGCCCGGTGGTGCTCGGTGGCGCGAAAATCGTTCTCGACGTCGTCGCGGCCGAGCGATCGATGGCGAACCAGGGTCTCGATTGATCAGTTCCGAAGGGCGGAATCGCGGGGACGACGGCGGTCGATCAGGCCGTGGAGTCCGCGGCCCCGGTCTGTTCGGTAACCCACGAGACGTGCTCCCGAAGTCGCTTCGAACCACCATCGGTGAGAGTGTACACGTCGTGGACGCCCTCCGATCGTCGATCGACCAGTCCGGCGTCGACGAGTGCCGACAGCGACCCGTAGAAGGCCGACGGTTCGATTCGCTCGTCGTAGTGCGATTCGAGTTCGGACTTCAATTGCTGTCCCCGCCGCCCGTCGGTGTCGGCGAGCAGGTAACAGACGTCTCGCCGCCGACCGCTCCGGAGCCACTTCGTCATACCGCACTATCGGCGGAGGATCCCTTCGGCTGTTTCGGTTCAGGCCGACGGGGCGAATACGCAGCGGACGTATCCGAGCAGCGAGCCGACGGTCGACGTGGAATCGACAAGTTCCCGTATCCCCGGCATCGAGTGAGACGCATGAGCGAGGACACGCAGGCCCGGTCCGGATCGATCGTCGCTACCTACCGGGAAACGGGCGACGAGCGCGTGCTCGAATTCGAATCCGAATCGGGGACCGGGACGGCCGCGATCGCCCAGAACGTCGACGGCTACGCGATGTTGAAAGTCAGACAGAGAGCGCACGGCGACGAGCTCGAACGCTACTACGGGCTCGACATGGCCCTAGATCACGTCGGCGAACTGCTGGACGTTCCACCGACCGACCTTCCCGTACCGGACGCGGCGAACGACATGGGAATGTGAGTCGTGCGGCACCGATCCCCGGACGAAAGCGGGAACCCTAAGTAAGGCCGAGCGAAGCCTTACGTACGAACCGTGACTGCCGAGGCCTTTCCGTCGCCGATTCGCACGCGCTCTCGCTTCGCCGGATTACTCGCAGCGACGGCCCTCGGCGTCTATCTCCTCATCGTGGTCGGTGCGACGACCTCCGTGACGAACGCCGCAGCGACCTGTTCGACGTGGCCGACCTGCTCCACACCGACCGATCCACTGAGTCAGACGGAACTGGCAATCGCCTGGGGCCACCGCATCGCGGCGCTGCTCGTCGGGGGCCTCGTCCTGGCGACGGCTGCGGTCTCCTGGCTCGGTCCGACCACGAAACGCGTTCGCTACACCCTCGGAGTCGCGGTCGGGCTGTACGTCCTCCAGATCGGCGTCGGGGCGGCCACCGCGACGCTCGGACCGGACGCAATCGTCCCCGGCTTACATCTCGTCCTCGGGGTCGTCGTCTTCGGAACGGTCGTCCTGGCGCTGGCCTGGGACCTCGAGTTCGCGACCGGGGGTGACGACGCGATCGATCGGTCGGTGGCGAGCGAGCCCGTGGACCCGCTCGCCGAAGGGACCGACATACCCGAACGCTCGATCCCGACGGGACTCCTCGCCCGCACGCGACTGTCACTCGCCGCGTACGTCTCGATGACGAAACCGCGACTGATGTGGCTGCTCTGTCTCGTCGCGGCGGCCGGCATGGCACTGGCTGCCGGCCCCGCACTCGACCTGCCGACCGTCGTCGCGACGCTGACCGGTGGCGTGCTCGCGATCGGTGCCTCGGGAACGTTCAATCACGTCCTCGAACGCGACGTCGATCGTCGCATGCACCGAACGTCGGACCGGCCGCTCGCGACCGATCTGGTCTCGATCCGGAACGCACTCCTGTTCGGACTCGTCCTCACCGGGGCCTCCCTGGCGGTCTTCCTCACGATTAACGCACTCGCCGCTGCCCTCGGTCTCGTCGCGATCCTGTTCTACAGCGTCGTCTACACGCTCGTCCTGAAACCGAACACGGTCCAGAACACCGTAATCGGCGGCGCCGCAGGCGCACTCCCCGCACTCATCGGTTGGGCGGCAGTGACCAACGAGATCGGACTCCCGGCACTGGCACTGGCCGGTCTCATCTTCCTCTGGACGCCCGCCCACTTCTACAACCTCGCGCTCGCCTACCGTGACGACTACGAACGCGGCGGCTTTCCCATGCTTCCGGTGGTTCGCGGCGAGACTGTGACGCGAAAACACATCATCTACTACCTCGCCGCGACGCTCGTCGGCACGATCGGGCTCGCCTGGATCACCGACCTCGGCGCGCTCTACGCCGCGACGGTCGCG
>SLIS01000031.1 GCA_007135505.1 Halovivax sp. | reverse complement strand
GACTGGCCCGGGCGAGGCCGATCCTGAACACCAGGCCATCCTCGGGACGCTGTCCGAAATCGTCGGCAACGACGAGTACGCCGTTCGGGACGAGGACGGCGACCTCCGCGCGCCGACCTGGGGCGACGTGGCCGTGTTCACCCGGACCCGTGCGTTCGGGCGGGAGTTCTTGGCCGCCGCCGAGACGGACGGCGTACCGGTCGCCTACGAGGGCGGCATCGAACTCTACCGGACGGATCCCGCGAAGCTGTTGCTCGCCTGGCTGCGAATCTGCGAGGACGGCGCCGACGCCGATCGTGGCTGGGCGGTCGTCCTAGAGCGGGCCGGCTACGCGTTCGGTGAGATCCGCCACGTCCTGGAGGCGGGCGCGTATCCCGCGGACATGCGTGCGTTTCGCGACGACCTCCGCACCGCGGAGACGGCGGGCGCAGTCGCCCACCGGGTCTGCGAGCGTTACGGCTGTACCGGTCCCGCTGCGGACGTCCTTCGCGGGACGATTCAGTCGGTGGCCGACGAGGGGTCGCTCTCTCGGGGCGAGTTAATTCGCTACGTCGAACGTGCCATCGACGCGGGCACGACGGTGGAAGTGACGGCCGCGGCGGGCGACGAGGCGGTGACGGTCCAGACGATCCACGCCGCCAAGGGCCTCGAGTATCCGATCGTCGTCTGTGCGAACATGAATCGCGGCGCGTTCCCGTCGTCGGGTCGCGACGGCGGGCGACTGGTCTACGACGAGCGATTCGGACTCCGCCGGACGGCGGTTTACGCCGAGGCCCACGGCCACCCGTACGTCTACGACGACTGGCGCTGGGACGTCCTGAAGCAGTGTCGACCGCGGGACTACGACGAGGAGCGACGCCTGCTGTACGTCGCGATGACGCGGGCCCGCGACCACCTACTCTTCACCGCGGGCGAGGAACCGTCGCCGTTTCTCGAGGGGCTCCCGGTACCGATCGAACCGGCGACGGACCTGGCCGTCGACGTGCCGGACTCGCCCGACACCGTACAGTCGGCGTTCACGCCGGCCATCCCGACGCCGGACGGTCCGCGCGGGTACTCGCCGCACTCGCTGATGGACGACTCGGTTTTCGACCGCGTGGAGTCGGGTCGCGGCCCAGCGTACGGCACCGAGGTCCACGACTTCGCGGAACGGTACGTGCTGACCGGCGAGGTCGATTCGTCGGTCCCCCTCGACCGGGACAAGCGCAACGTGGCGTCGTTCATCGACTCGCTCGACGGGGAACTCACGCCCGAAGAGCGCGTCTTCCTTCCCCTCGAGGTCGACGGCGAGCGTGTAACGCTCAACGGGTTCGTCGACCTGCTCGCGGTGACGGAGGATCGCGTCCGGATCGTCGACTTCAAAACCGACCTCGAGCGCCACGGCGAACCGGCGTACCGCACGCAACTTTCGGTCTACTATCACGTACTCGACGCCGTGTACCCCAACCGCGAGGTGACTGCCTCGCTGTACTACACGCACGCCGGTGAGCGGACGGCGATCGAGCCACTCTCGAGAGCACGGTTACGGGAACTCGTCCGGACGGAACGGGAGACGTCGGCGCGGTAGCTGGCCGCAGCCAGCGTGGCCGTCGAAAACCGACCGATCGCTCGACCGTTCGTCGGGTGTGCCGGGCCCGCAAGGCTATTTCGGGTGGCTATCGAAGCAGTGACTGCATGACTTCGGCATTGTTCGTCGTCAGCGAGGAGGGGTACTGGGGCGAAGAGTGCGTCGAACCGCTGACTACGCTCTCGGACGCCGGCGTCGACGTCACCGTGGCGACGCCGACGGGCAACCCACCGGTCGTGGACGAGCGCTCCGTCGATCCCGAAGCTGTCGGCGAGGAGACGGCCGAGCGCGTCACGGACGTGGCCGAGACCGACGACCGACTGAACGATCCGATCGCGCTGGCCGACGCCGACCCGGCGGACTACGACGCGGTCGTGTTCCCCGGCGGTCACGGCACCGAGTGGGACGTCACGCAGGACAAACACGCGCGGGCGGCACTCCGGACGGCCGTCGAGCGCGAGGGCGAGAAGGCGCTGGTCGTCTGCCACGCCGTCGGGTTGCTGGCCTTCACGCGGGACGCCGACGGTGAACTGCTGGCGGACGGCAGGGACGTGACCGGCTTTCCGAACGCGTGGGAGGAAGACATCGTCGACGAGCGAGACCTGCTGCCCGACGGACGCAAGCTTCCCTACTGGGTCGAAGACGAGGTGAAAGCCGCCGGCGCGAACTGGGACGCCGAACTCGACGCCGACACGTCGGTCACCGTCGACGGCGACCTGCTCACCGCCCGCGGACCGGGCTCGTCCCACGAGGCGGCCGTGACGCTACTCGACGAACTCGGCGTCGAGTACTGACCGGTGGCCGATCGGGGCGGGGATTCCTCGGTACTCGTCGGTGGAACACGGCAGGGAGACGTCGTTCGCCCGAACGTGATCGCGGTAGTCGACCGGTATCGGCCGACTATCGTCGTCCCGGAATCGGTGGTATGGATGCGAACGACGGGTATCTTGACGGTATCGTCCGCGGCGTTTCGCCCGCCCGATCAGCCGGGCCGACTGCGGTCGTGCGAGCACTGTCTGCCGGACGACTCACCCGCTTTCGAACGTGTTCCGGTCCACTACGTTCGAATACTACCCCACCCACTACGTTCGAACACGTTCCGGTCCACTACGTTCCAGTCGCCCCCGTAACACCGATATCATTCCCCGTTCTGGCCCAACACGGCATGGAGACGCGAATTCGTGACGCCACCGCGGCCGACGGGTCGGCCATCCTCGACGTTCACCTCGCGTCGATCGAGGGGCTCGCGGGCGACCACTACAGCGACGAGCAGGTTGCCGCCTGGGCCCACGAGCGCGATCCGGCTTACTATCCCATCGAGTCGCCGGAGACCGAGGCGGTCGTCGCCGAGCGCGGCGATCGGCTGGTCGGCTTCGGGTGGATGAAACCGAACGCCGACGGGTACCTCCAGGCGGCCGTCGACAGCGAGATCACGGCCGTCTACGTCCATCCATCCGTCGCTCGCGACGGCGTCGGCACTCGCATTTACGACGAGCTGGAGGGACGCGCCCGCCGGGCGGGCGTCGACTCGCTGGGGCTGTGGGCCTCGCTCAACGCCGTCGCATTCTACGAGTCACACGGCTACTCGCGGGTGACCGACCACACGATCGAGTTTCACGACGGCGTTTACGGAACGGTCCTGGAGCTTCGCAAGTCGCTGCTCGGACTCACTCGGTGATCCTCTCATTTCGAGAGTATCGGGAATACATTCTTATACGTAATTATAGTTACCAATGACCGTCACGCCGACTGATAGACCGGGCAGTTCGTGACGTTCGACGGCGCTAGGGCGGCAGTGACTGCGGACGGGAGGCCCGGTCTACCCGGCAGCAACGACAGCGGTTACGGCCTGGGACACATGCCAGCTGATCACCCAACAACGGACGACAGCACGTATCGACTCGATCGACGAACGGCCCTGAAGCTCGCCAGCGTGGCGGGGCTGGGTGCGGTCTTCTCCGGAACGGGTCTCGGGGACGGGGCGCCGGAGGCG
>SLIS01000022.1 GCA_007135505.1 Halovivax sp. | reverse complement strand
GAGAACCGCCGGACCGAGCAGTAACCCGGTCACGATGTAGGCGATGATCGTGGGTTGGCCGGTCCGGGTCGCCACGAATCCCATGACGGCCGCGGCGACGACGATGATCCCGAAATCCACCGCCAGTGCGATCTCGGCCGGTTCCGTTACCATCGATTCAGCATCACTTTACGAACGGAAATAAATTGGTACGCTGTTCTCGGGGGGCGAAACGCGCTCGCTTTCACTCGATCGGCTTGGCGGTTTCCACTCGATCGGTCTGGTACCGGCGCGGACGATCGATCGTACTCGTCAGCGCCACCCCTGTACGGTGCTATACCGTGTCGAGTGATTTGTTACGAGCCGTTCGCCACCATCAGTTGTCCTCACCGGCGGGCAAGCAGCGTTTCTATCGTCGATTGCTGGTTTCAACAGGCCCGAAACGTCCGTTCCGCCGCCTCACAGATCGTACAGGTCGGTGAACTTCTCGTCGACGTAGTCGAGGAAGTACTCGGCCGTGAGCGGTTCACCTGTCGCCTCCTCGATCAGTTCGCCCGTCGGGTATCGCTGGCCGTGCTGGTGGACGTGCGCTTCTTGCCACTCGCGGATTGGCTCGAACTCGCCCTCCCGAACCAGTCCGTCCACGTCCAGGTCTTCGCGCATCGCGGCGTCGAGCTGAGCGGCCAGGACGCTCCCGACGGTGTACCCGTGGAAGGTGGCCAGTCCGGACGACCAGTGGATGTCCTGCAAGCAGCCCTCGGAATCGGTGTCGGGCGTCACGCCGAGGTACTCCTCCATCTTCCGGTTCCAGACCTCGGGGACGTCCGCGACGTCTAGGTCGCCCCGGACGAGCGCGCTGTCGATCTCACAGCGGAGGATGATGTGCATGTGGTAGGTGAGCTCGTCCGCCTCGACCCGAATGCGGTTGTTCGGGTAGATCCGGTTGACGGCGGCGTAGGCCTCGTCGACGGTCAGGTCCGAAAGCGACGGGAAGTGTTCCTTCACGGTCGGTAGGAACAGCTCCCAGAAGGGCTTCGTCCGGCCGACGTGGTTCTCCCAGAAGCGAGACTGGGACTCGTGGACGCCCGAGGACCGCGACTCGCCGAGCGGCGAGCCGTAGGCGTCCTGGCGCAGGCCCAGCTGGTAGGAGGCGTGGCCGTACTCGTGGATGACGGCCATCAGTCCGGCGAGCGGGCTCGACTCGTCGAAGCGGGTGGTGACCCGGGCGTCGAACTGGGTTCCGGACATGAACGGATGCGGCGCCGTGTCGAGCCGGCCGCGGTCCCAGTCGTAGCCGACCACGTCGAGCGCCTCCCGGCAGAGCGCCTCCTGGCTCTCCGCGTCGAAGGTGCCCTCGATCGGATCGGGGATGTCCCGGCCGTCGGTCTGAATCTTCTCGATCAGCGGAACGAGGTGCTCGCGAAGCTCCTCGAAGATCTCCTCGACCTGTTCGAGTGGCAGGTACGGCTGGCGGTCCTCGTACTGGACCTCGTAGGGGTCGCGATCGGGGTCGATGGCGGCCGATCGCTCGCGTTCGAGGTCGATGAGCCCCTCGAGTCGGGGCGCGAACGACTCGAAGTCGTCCTCGGCCTTGGCCTCCTGCCAGATGCGCTGGCTCTCGGAGCGGTGTTCGGACAGCGACGTGATCAGCTCGCTCGGGACGCTCGCCGAGCGCTCGTAGTTGCGTCTGATCTCGCGGACCTCGGCCGCCGCCTCCGCGTCGAGGTCGGCGTCCTCGACCGCCTCGAGCAGCGGCTCGAACGCCTCGTCCGTGAGGAGGTCGTGGCCGACCGACGACAGCGCGCCCAGCTGCTTCGCGCGAGCGGGTGCCCCGTCGTCGGGCATCATCACTTGCTGGTCCCAGCCCACGATCATCCCCGCGTGCTGGAGGTAGAGGTACTGTTGGTATCGATCGGTGACCTCGTCGTAGGCGGCGTCGGGACCGCCGATATCGAGTTCGTCGGCTGTTGCCATGCATCGAATCGATATGTGTAGTGTTGTCAATGTTCGGGTCTCGGCACGGCCGCGGTTTAGACTCGAACGGTAGCGAAAGCCGACCGGCAGTTCAAACGGTGCAGGCACACGACCGGCCACTCAGGAGGCGAAGACCTCGACCGGCCCAGGAGGCGAAGACCTCGACCGGTCCAGGAGGCGAAGGCATCCGACCGTCCGCTTAGAAGCCGGCGAACTTGTCGCGCCGGTAGAGGTCGAGTTCGCTCACTGCGGACCGCTCGCGGGTCGCCGCGAAGACGATCGCGTCGGCGATCTCCTCGGGTTCGGTCACCTCGCCCTCCTCGAACCGATCGGCGAAGGTGTCGCCGTCGGTCGTCTCGAACTCCGAGCGCACTTCGGAGGGGTTGACGATCGTCACGCCGACCCCGTCGTCGCCGACCTGGGCCGCGACGCTCTTGGCGAACCCGCGGACCCACCACTTCGTCGCTGCGTAGACCGGATTGAACGGTCGCGGGTACTGGCCCGCGAAACTGCCGACGAAGAGCAGGTGGCCCTCGCGTTCACGGACGTGCGGTAGCGCCGCCCGCGTCGCGTAGAAGACGCCGTCGACGTTCGTCTCCTGCATCGTCCGGAACGCGTCCGTCTCCATCGACTCGACGTCGCTCTCGCGGGCGAGTCCCGCGTTGTTCACCAGTATATCGATCCCGCCGAAGGTCTCGACGGTTGTCGCGATCAGGTCGTCGACGTCGGTCTCGTCGCGGACGTCCGTCGCCACGGCGCGGGCTTCGGTCCCGTGGTCCCCCGCCAGCTCTCCGGCCAGTTCCTCGAGTCGTTCCTCGCGGCGCGCTGCCAGCACCACGTTCGCGCCCTCGGTCGCGAGCGCGTGACACGTCGCCGCGCCGATGCCGGAACTCGCGCCGGTGACGATCGCCGTCCGTCCACCGAGTCTATTGTTCGCTGCCATGTCCCTGCGTCGACGCCGAGCGCGTTCGTTCTTTCGGCTCCTGGACCGTCTGAGCCGGGCCGGCCGACGCAGAACTGGCTCGGCCAACTCAGAACCGGGCCCCGGCGAGGGCCGCCGGGACCGCGACGAGCAGGGCTACGAGAAGACTCGAGACGGCGACCTCACCCACCTCGGCGCCGACGACGGCCGCCGCGACGGTCGCGACGATCGCGTAACTGGCGGCGAGGTAGACGCCGCCCTTCGCGGCCGTTCGCGTGTGATCCGAACTCGATCCCAGGAGGGAGCCGACCGACGAGCGGAGTCGACCGACCAGTCCGGACTCGATCCCGCGTCCGATCCGATACCCCATCCCGCCGAGGACGACGGCCGGGACGGCCACCATCGCTATCGGGTCGGTACCCGCTCCGACGAGTATCGTGTGGGCTTCGAGAAACGTCCGGGCCGCACCGTCCGGCGCGTCGACGATGCCGGCGACGACTACGCCCAGCGTGAGCAGGAATCCGCCGATCCACGCGACGATACCACGAATCACTCCGCGCACAAGGCTTGCCATACACCCCCGGTGGACGTGACTGTCGGAAATGCCTACCGGTCGCGTTCGGGACGATCGGCCGGTATCGCAACGGAAGTGAGCGATACGCGCGAGGTGTCGCGGTCTTCAGCACTCG
>SLIS01000331.1 GCA_007135505.1 Halovivax sp. | reverse complement strand
TCCCCTTCGAGCGGACGGACCCGACGACCGTCGCGACCGAACTCGGCGACGGCGGCGCCCTGTACATCCGGAAGCGACGATGGGACGACGAGCGCGGCGGAGACGAGGCAAACGGCGGAGACGACGACGGACGCGAGGAACGAACGGAGCGACACGACGAAGGCGACGGACGCGTGGTCGGTGAACGCGACGAGGACGACGGACATGTAGACGGTGAACGCGACGAACGAACGGAGCAACGCGACGAGGACGGCGGACGCGTGGTCAGTGAACGTGAGGAAGGCGACGGACGCGAGGGAGGCGAAGACGGCCGATCCGATGTCACCGACGGCCCCGACCGCCCGGCGACGGCGACGAACGAGCTGCTCCCGACGCGGGTCGTCGAGGAGGCCGAGGACTCGCTGCTCCAGATCCGACGCAGGAACAAGCAGTTCCTCCGGGAGCGGGGGGTCGACGCGCTGTATCTCTCGCTCGGGATGCTTCGCTGGTACGGCGTCGACAACCGCGACGAGGCCAACGAGTCCCCGCTGTTTCTCGCACCCGTCGAACTGGAGAAGACGACGCTCACGGACGTCGATCGCCACGATTACGTCCTCAAGCCGAAGACGGAGGGGCTCCGGCTCAATCCGGCCCTGCGGAAGAAACTCGCCGCGGAACACGGGATCGACCTTCCCGCGGACACGGCCCTATCGCTCGATTCGATCGACGCCGCGTTCGAGACGGTCTACGAGACCCTTCGCGGGTTCGACCGCTGGACGATTCGACGGGACGTCGTCCTGGGGATCTTCGACTTTACCAAACTCAGTCTCTACTCCGACCTCGAACGCAACAGGGAGGCGATCAAGGAGAACCCGATCGTCCGTGCCTTGAACGGTGACCTGGAACCGCTTCGGAACGCCGAGGGCGACATCGAGTCGCCGTCGGCGGCGGAACTCGACGATGCCGTCGATCCCGCCGACGTCTACCAGGTGCTCGACGCCGACTCCAGTCAACAGGAGGCGATCGAAGTGGCAAAGCGCGGGCAGAGCTTCGTCCTGCAGGGGCCACCCGGGACCGGAAAGAGCCAGACGATCGCGAACATCATCGCGGAGAAGCTGGCCGACGGCGAGCGGGTCCTCTTCGTCAGCGAGAAACAGGCCGCACTCGACGTCGTCAAGAACCGGCTCGACGACGTCGGGCTCGGACGGTTCTGCCTCGAAGTCCACGGGGAGAAAGCGAACAACACGGACGTGCTCGCGGCACTGGAAGACGAGCTGAAGGCCTCGCAGATCGTCCCCGCGGACGAGCGGGCACAGCGGCTCCGCAAACTCAAAGAGCGCCGGGACGCGATCAACGCACACGCCGAGAACCTGTTCTACTCGCCCGAGGGCTGGGATCTGACGACCTACCAGGCGTTCGGGATCGTCAGCGATCACGTGGACGTCCCCCGAATCGAGATCGGTATCGACGATCCCCTGGCGGTCGAGCAGGAGGCACTCCGCACCGCGATCGACGAACTGGAGACGCTCGCACAGTTCGAGACCCAAATCGAGACCTACGAGACGAGCCCGTGGCGCCACACGACCCTCGAGGGATGGGGGATCGACACGGGCGACTCCGTGCGGCGATCCCTGGACCGCATGGCCGATCCCGTCGAGGAGCTGTACGAGATCGCGGACACGATCGACGCGGAACTCGGCGTCAAAGCCTATTCTCTCGCGGCGTTCGAGGAGGCGACCGAGTTGCTCGCTCACCTCGCGGATCGACCGGACGTCGAGTGGCAGGAGGCGTTCTTCGAGGAGTCGTTCGCACGGGAGAGCGAGCGGTTCGAGGAACTCGCGGAACTCGAACTGGAACGTGCAGAACACGTCGACTACCTGTCCGAGCGCTACGAGCGCAGCTTCTTCTCGGCGAACGGTGCCGAACTCAACACGGAGCTCGCGGGGTACGGATTGGGGAAGGGACTCAAGCCGAGTTACCGCTCGCTCAAACGAACGATCACGAACCACGCCCTGGCGGGATACGACCCGGGCCACGCCCAGCTGCTAGCGGACACGAGAAAACTCGCCGAAGTCCAGCACATCGACGACCGGCGGGCGGACTTTCGCGGGGTCATCGAGCGTCTCGGGCCGCTGTACGAGGGCGACGAGACCGACTGGGAGGCGCTGGCGCTGGCACGGGAGTGGGTGGCCGAACTCGACGAGTTCGACGTCGTCCGAACGCAGCCGGCGATTTCGCGTCTTCTCGACGACCAGCTTCCGGACGTCGAGGTGGTGCTAGAGGACGCCCGGGCGGCGCTCGCGGCGTACGAAGACGCCGCGTCGTTCTTCGAGAGCGCGATGGCGGTCGAGGAGATGGACATCCGCGGGAAGCCGTACCGACGGGCGTCGTTCGACGGCCTCTCGGAGACGTTCGCGGAGCTCCGCGAGGACGTCTCGGCGTTGCAGGGCTACGTCACATTCTCCGCTCAGCTCGAGACGGTCCGCGAAACCATCTGTGGAGAGTACGTCGACCAGTTCCTCCGTGGAGACTACGAGACCGACCAGCTCGTCCCCGCGTTCGAGAAGCGGTTCTATACGATGTGGCTCAACGGGGTGTACGAGCGGACCGACCTCGGGTCGTTCAACGCCGACGAGATGGAGCGATACCTGGCGGAGTTTCGCCGACTGGATCAGGAACAACAGGAACTCGCCAAGATCGAGGTCCAGCACGAGGTCACGCGGCGCCGGCCGTCCCTGGACCTCGAACACGCCTCGAGTTCGGCGCAGGTGCTCGTCCGCCGCGAGACGGAGAAACTGCGCCGACACAAGCCGCTCCGCGAGCTGTTCGACGAAGCGGGTTCGTTCATCACGGAGCTCACACCGTGTTTCATGATGAGCCCGCTCTCGGTGGCTCAGTATCTCCGGGCGGACTCCATCTCGTTCGACACCGTCGTGTTCGACGAGGCGTCCCAGATCATGCCCCAGGATGCGGTGAGTAGTCTCATCAGGGCCGACCAGGCGATCATCGCGGGGGACACGAAGCAGCTCCCGCCGACGGCGTTCTTCCAGTCGGACGTCGAGACCACGGAGGACGTACGAGAGGACCTGGACAGTATTTTAGAAGAGACCGCGTCGGTCCTGCCAGAGAAGAACCTCCGCTGGCACTACCGGAGTCGGACCGAAGAGCTCATTCAGTTCTCGAACCACCACTACTACGGCAACAGTCTCCGGACGTTCCCGGCGAACGACCCCGACGGGGAGACCGGCGTCACCTTCGAGTACGTCGAGGACGGGGTCTACGACCGCGGCGAATCGCGGCGCAACGAAGTCGAAGCGGCCCGCGTCGTCGATCTCGTCGAAGAGCACGCGGCAGCGCACGACGACGAGAGTCTCGGCGTCGTGGCCTTCAGCAGCGCACAGGAAGGCGCGATCAGGGACGAGTTGGCCGAGCGCCGCGAGGAGAGTGCCGTCCTGGACGCGTTCGTGCGTCGGGACGACGTCCTCGACGAGTTCTTCGTCAAGAACCTCGAGATGGTCCAGGGCGACGAGCGCGACCGGATGATCTTCAGCGTCGGGTACGGACCCGACGAGGACGGGACCATCTCG
>SLIS01000195.1 GCA_007135505.1 Halovivax sp. | reverse complement strand
GACGTCCACGGTCACCTCGTCGATCGCGCTGGAGAGCGTGCTCTCGACGGCTCTACCGCCCCGTCCGGGAGGGTATATGTGACAACTCGGAACGCCGTGTGTCCCGATATACAGAACGTAGGCCCAGTTGTAACCCTCGACAAGTGATAGATTCCATCGGTCGTGTTGAATACGGGACCACTATCGCTGCGAAGGCTCGAAGCGTATCCAGATATGGCCGAACTGGAAACGGGCTGAGTCGATGGGATGACCGGTTGGGCGGATACGGCCACTTGGGTGGATATGGCCGTTTGGGAGGGTATGACCGTTTGGAAGGGCGTATAGTAGCACGTATCCTGCTATCTATATCTCCGTGTGAGTTCTACAGTATTATTGGTGAAGAAATGATGGCCGTTAGAACGCAATCAGTGGACAGTGCTGTCCCGTTCGTGCGGAGACAGGATGAGGGAGAGCGAATCAACATGTTCGGCGGTCTCACCTTCGTCAAGGCGACCGGGGTGGAGACAGGCGGGGCATACGGGCTCATCGAGCAGCGGGCTAACGCGGGCATGGTGACCCCGTTGCACGTCCACCGCGCCGAGGACGAACTCTGGTTCGTGATCGAGGGACAGCTCTCGATTCACGTGGATGGAGAGCCCTTCGAGGTCCGTGCCGGTGATCTGGCCTTCGGACCACGAGGCGTCCCCCACGCGTTCCGCGTGGACAGAGACGAAAGTCGATACCTCGTGCTTCGAAACGCGGGGGGCGAATCGTTCTTCGAGGCTGTTGGTGACCCGGCAGCCGATCTAACGCTTCCCGATCCGCATCCAACCGACGACCAACTCGAACGGCTCGACGCTGTTCTGGAACCGTACGAACTCGAACTCCTCGGGCCGCCACCCTTCGACGAATAACGGTCGAGTATGGCCATCCGTTACGAGCACGACGTGGTGATCGAACGACCAGTGGAGACGGTGTATTCGTTCGTAAGCGACGTGGCGAACGCCCCGAGATGGATGCCGTGGGCCGACGAGACTGCCGTTATCGACGGGCCCGACCCAGCTGGTGTCGCCGAGGGTCAGCGCCGCCTGATAAAGCAGACTGACTTCGGCATCCAAACCGAAACCGTTCTGGAAGCGACCGGGGTGGAACCAGGGCGAAGTTATACCTTCGCATCCGTCACGGGACCGACCGACTTCCAGGCGACGTACCGATTTGAACCAGTCGCGGAGGGAACCCGATTGACTCGGTCGTATCGGGTCGAACTGCCGGGCGCAGCGGCACGTCTCCTTGCGCCAGTCATCGCTCGTCGGATGAAACGCCGGTGGCAGGCTGACATGGATCGGCTCAAGGAACAGGTGGAGATGGACGGACCCGGGGATCGGTGAGCGTTCAGTCGCCGTCCAGACGGACACTCAGTACTCACCAGCCCGTTTCCGTTCACGATAGTGAGACGTTCGAGTACCGACTCGGAGTCGGCTCTACAATTTTCGCACCGACTTCAACGCTCCGAGTGCTGGCTCAGGCAACCGATTCAACTGGCTTGGCAGTGAATTGGGCGCTATGGCCGATGATCCCCTCGACAATCTCGACCGCCGTATCCTGCACTTGCTCCAGGTAGACGCCCGTGGTGCCAGCGACACGGCCATCGCCGACGAAACCGACGTTACCGGGACGACCGTTCACAATCGAATCAAGCAACTGGAAGAGAACGGGATCATTCTCGGATACAATCCGGAGATCAATTACGAGCGGGCGGGCTATCCGATGCGCGTTCTATTTATCTGTTCTATCGACCTCTCCAAACGGTCAGAAATGGCGGAGAAAGCCCTCGATGTGCGGGGTGTCGTCAACGTCCGGGAGATGCTGGCCGGCGAGGAGAATCTCCACGTCGAAGTCGTCGCCGAAGGGACGACCGACGTCAAGCAAAGCACCGAACAGTTAGACGAACTGGGTCTACAGATCATGAGTAGCAATATCTTAGCGGAGGAGCACATCCAGCCGTGGAATCACTTCCACCAGGAGATGGCCGGCGAAGACGCCGAGACTCCCTCGGAAATCGGCTCCGACGAGGAGTAGTCGCTCAGGGAATCCGCGACGACGATTGGACTATTGAAGCCTTACCGCCGACGCCTCGATCGGTACACACTGATTGTTGGACTATTGAAGTCTTACCGGGAGTGTCCCGACCGCCCGCCTCATATTGCTTGAGAAAGTCAACCAACTGTCCGTCTCTCCGTGAGATTATAAAATACGTAGGATAATCGCAAAAAAGGCGTTAAGAGGGTTACGACCAATTGATATACGATGGTAGAACCGAATACGTCACGGCTGACTGAAACACTCGATCTCTTGACTCACCCGTACCGTCGGTACGCGTTGTACTGTCTGACGAACGAATCCGAGGCGATCGACGTCGACACCCTCGCGACCGAGATCGCCGAGTGGGCCGGCGACCAGACGAGAGCGAGCCGAAGTGCGAACAGGGAAGCCGTCGAGACCGCCCTTCGTCACACCCACCTGCCGAAACTTGCCGACAGGGGCATCGTTTCATTTCGTTCGAATACGGGAGTTATTGAACTGAGAAATGTGGACGGGATAGACCAGTTCCTCGCCGACACGGCACGTATCGACGGTTACAAGCAACCCGCCATTGACGGATGAGCCGGGAACCGCACACGTTCTCTTGGCCGTCTTCCGCTGACGACTCTCTGTATATCTGACCGCTAGTACGCAGTGGCCGGGCTCAATCTGGACGGGTCTGAACTGGACGCCACGATCACTACGCACACATAGTGACCGAATCGCCCACCTCATTTTCTCCGCAGTCCTGAATACTGAACCTGTGTTACCGACTACTGGTTACCGCTACAGGTGGCTACTGCACCTCCAGCCGTGACGCTAGCGATACGGAACAACGTGTGGTTTGGCAGAATTGCGGCGCTCGTTGGTACATAAAAGAGCAGACGTCGATGACGTGCGCCAGGGAGGGTGCCCGCCGTACTTGTGGCGACATGGGTGTGGTTCGGATATCGAGGCAGGGATACGTTGTGTAGCGGAGCGAGGGCCACTCACCGGGTCAGCGTGGAGTCCTGCTCGCACGGACACGATCGAGGTGGCTTGGTCGGTAGGGCGAGACGAGGGGTGGCGAGGCCCTAGTCGTCGACGACTATCGCGTCGGACTGGATTCCGACCGGTCGTCCGTCGTCCCACTCGACGGCTCGGACCGTCACTGGAAGGGCGTCGAGTCGGCGGCCGACGACGTGGAGCGATTGGTGAGGAAGACGACCATCAGGCACGCGTCGAGAGCGAGTCCGCTCCCGGCGTGGAGAGTTCGACGACCTCGTCGTAGAGCTGGAGGGCGTGTTTCACGAGGGTTCGCTCGGTGTCGAGGGCCTCCCACGTCGCGATCACGTTTCGGCGCTCGCGTATCTCCGCGGCCGTCAACTCGTCGTCGACGAGGCGGTCGCGAAATTCCTCGAGCGAGCGGACGTCGAACTCGGCGGCCAGGGCCTCTCGTTCCTCGGTCAACTCCGCGAGTTGCGCTTCGAGGTCCGCCCTGGCGTGGGCGTCGATCAGGTCCGTGAT